>CAYOYJ010000071.1:0-12522 GCA_964408155.1 uncultured Syntrophales bacterium | reverse complement strand
TCCTACCGACGTCGATCTGATTGTCAGTGATGAGGGTTACGGTGTAAACGATTACATTAAAACAAACAAACCTTTGGTCATTGTCACAGGTCCCGGACCGGGGAGCGGCAAACTGGCCACCTGTCTTTCGCAACTCTATCACGATTACAAACGAGGGACCAAATCGGGATATGCCAAGTTTGAAACCTTCCCCATCTGGAACATTCCGCTTAAACATCCCGTCAACGTCGCCTATGAATCCGCCACGGCAGACATTCGAGACTTCAACCAAATCGATCCCTTTCACCTGGAAGCATACGGCAAAACCTCAGTGAATTACAACCGTGATGTCGAAGTCTTCCCCGTACTTAAGAGAATTTTGGAAAAAATCACGGGCGGCCCCTCCTGTTATCGCTCCCCCACCGATATGGGGGTCAATCGCGCCGGTTTTGCCATCAGCAATGACGATGTAACCAAAGAGGCATCAAAACAGGAACTGATCCGCCGCTACTATCGTTACCGCTGTGAATATACCATGGGTTTTACTGATCGCGAGACGGTCCAGCGGGCGGAACTTTTCCTGAAGGATTTTGGTCTGGAGCCGGAAAACCGGAAGGTGGTCCAACCGGCCCACGATGCCGCCAGGGATGCCCAAGAACGGGATAAGGGCAACGAAGGTATCTTCTGCGGTGCTGCAATTGAGTTGAAAGACGGCACCGTCATCACGGGGAGTAACTCCGCCCTCATGCACGCCGCATCGAGCATGATTCTCCATGCAGTCAAACATTTGGCGGATATCCCTGAAAAGATCAAGCTTCTGCCTCCGCATATTACAGGCGCCGTAGGAAATTTGAAAACGGCCATTCTCAATGAAAAGACCGTGAGTCTCGACCTGGAAGAAACTTTGATCGCTCTCAGTATCAGTGCAATCAACAATCCCGCAGCACAATTGGCAGTGGAAAAACTCAAGGATTTGAAGAACTGCGAGGTTCATATCACCCATATTCCCACATCGGGAGACGAGGCGGGATTGAGGCGTTTGGGTGTCAACCTGACCAGCGATCCAAATTTTTCAACCAAGGACCTCTTTATGTCGTAAAGCCAGGGCCACTTTCTTTCGTAGGTCAGGTTGTTTTTTTGTTGTGCACCGACCATTCAGGGGGTCTTGCAAAGTGAGCTTTTTGTTTCGGAAAGATTAGTTCGACCGGTTTTTTGCATCATGAACCCGGAAGGCTCAACACAGACCTGATATCAAATTTTTACATCGTTCTTCCGACACGAAGGAGTCAAATTCATGGAACAATGGGATGAAACTTCTCTGGCCCAATTCGACGGCCGGAGCGGCAAGCCAATCTACATTGCCTTCCGGGGATGCGTCTATGACGTAACGGCGAGCAAACTCTGGCGGGACGGACTCCACATGAAACGTCACCAGGCGGGTCGGGATTTAACGGATTCCTTCACCGCGGCACCCCACGGCGAAGATGTTTTCTCCCGTTATCCACAAGTAGGCCTTTACCGGTCGACAGACGAACTAGTTCTGCCTGCCTGGCTTGCCGGAGTGTTGGATCGTTATCCCATATTACGGCGACACCCGCATCCGATCGCGGTCCACTTCCCTCTGGTCTTTCTTTTATCCGTTTTTATCTTTGATCTGCTCCATATTGTGACCGGTCGCCCCTCCTTTTACGATACGTCCCTGTTTTGCCTCTACGGTGGACTCCTGATGCTGCCTCCGGCGATGATCACAGGTTTTTACACCTGGTGGATCAATTATCAGGCCCAAGCGATGAACGCCGTTGCCCGGAAGATTCAGCTTTCATCCCTTTTGCTTGTGCTGTCCACAGTGATTCTATACTGGAGAAATCTGGGAACAGACCTGCTCCGTCCTTTGCGCCTGGAAAGCCTGTTTTATCTGACTCTGGTCCTGGCACTTTGGCCCTTGGTCATTACCATCGGTTTTCTCGGCGGTTCCCTTGTCTTTCCTCACGGCAAGACGAAAAAGGCCGGAATCGACTGAGTTTTCGACGCTTTAACGAGCTTTTTATTTACATACCGGCACGATTTCGGAGCAAGCATGTTGAATAGCTCTCCCGGGTTTTTGACCATACCGGCCGGCGACATTATCGCGGGTTCGGGATGCTCACCCTGGGTTGGTCGGACGACACCAGTTTCAGCCCGTTTCCCGTGCCCTGTTGTCCTCTGGTAGGAAGAACCGTTTGGTTCCCTTGCTTATGGACATCGATTGTCGCACCAACGGAGCAAGGCGTCGCCGGGAAGGCACCGACAAGGCAACCGACGTGCCCGGTCGACCCGGCGCCCCAGGCCAAGGAAAGCGGCATCAGGGCCCGTCACCTGCTGTTTGACAGTTGGTTTGCCTTTCCCGTGACGATCCTCCGGAAGTTGCTTGCGAAAGGGATGCCATACTATCTGCATGCTCAAGCGATGGTAGACCGAACCTCTTTCACTATTTTCTTACAGAAACAATTCATGGTTGACCCTTCTCATCAAAGCTTTCCGCTAAAATTTTACCTGCGGAGCCGCTTTGGCGACGGCGGGAGCTTCGAATAGGGCAGCTGGAGCAAACCCGAACATTCCGGCCAAGATGTTGGCGGGAAAACTCTTGACGGCAATATTGTAAGTCCGGACGGCATCGTTGTAGCGTTTCCGCTCCACGGCAATGCGATTCTCGGTCCCCGCCAGTTCGTCCTGGAGGCGCATGAAATTCTGATTGGATTTCAGATCGGGGTACCGTTCAACGACAATCAACAAACGGCTCAGGGCGGAAGTCAGTTCGTTGTTGGCGTTGATCTTATCAGGCACACTGCCCGCCCCGCTGACTTTCGCCCGGGCGTTGGTGACCTCCACGAAGACGTCTTTTTCCTGTTTCGCGTAACCCTTGACCGTCTCCACGAGATTGGGGATCAAGTCATAGCGGCGCTGCAACTGATTTTCAACCTGAGCCCATGCGGTCTTGACCGTTTCATCGCGTGTCACGAAGTTGTTATAGGTTCCATTGAAGAAGGAATACAAAGAAACGATCAGAATCAAGAAAACGACACCGGCCACGATCAGGCCCCTTTTCTCTTTGGACATAAGACACCTCCTCATTCATTATATCAATTCAGTTTTATTCCGCTTTCAATCGATCGACAAAACAATCCATCTTCACGATTTCCCCCAGATATTGATCGAACAGGGAAACCACCATTTTCGAGTCATGCTTTGAGGTTTCTTCTTTAATCTCCAGACAGCGGATAAAAACATCGCCGTCGATTCCTGTGAGGGAGCAGGCATCACGGATCAATGCATGCCGTGCAGACGGAATCGATTTCCCCTTCAGGTAAAGAATGGCAGCAAACAGTGATAGAAAAGCCACAAAAGAAATTTTAATCAAATCCCGGAGTTTTTTTGCTTGGCCTTCCGAGTCCAGATAACTCTGCCGGAGATGGAGCAATTTCCCTTTGATTTCACGCTCCAACTGTAATCTCATGCAAGTCCGGTCAAACGTAAGAGCTGACAGCGGATCATCGCCATAGACCGACACATGCTGCGCCTGCATGGTCAGAAATTCGATCGGATAGACATCCAGTGCGTTCGCCAGAAAAGCTTTCGACATGATCAACGGCGGTGTGATCCGCCTTTTCTGCCAGCCGCCGATCAGATCATGAAGCCGTTTCAGGTTTCTCATTCCTTCTTCCGCAATGATCACGAGGAAATTGAGATCGGACTGGCCGGGCACATAGGCTGCGGAAGCACCGCTTCCATAAAGAACCATGGATTGCAGGTCCTTTCCAAACACCCCTTGAAATTGCCCGGTAATTTCCGGAAAGATATCCTCCGGTTTTTTGACTATTCTTGCCATGTAATACTCTCCTAAAAGCCCCGGCTCGCCCCTCCGCCGCCGCTTGATCCGCCGCCGAACCCGCCGTAACCACCGCCGAATCCGCCGAATCCGCCACCTCCACCGCCGCGACCGCTGCTGAGCAAGGCGATGATCAGGTAAGGCAGCATCGCCCGACCCTGCCTGGTCAATAACAGGGGAATCATGACCAGAAAAAAAAGCAGCAGGGGCAAGATGTTCCCTCGATTGTCCTGCCTGGTCCGGGTGATTGCCCTTACTGTGGCATTCCCCTCCAGTGTAACCCCCGCATCCTTGGCCACCACCTGCGACACCGCCGCCACGGCATTTTCCAGTCCCGTACCGTAGTCGCCTCTCTTCAGGTAGGGCATGACATAGCGATCCAGGATCTCCCCGACCAGTCCGTCAGGGAGAATGCCCTCCACGCCGTAACCCGTTTCAATCCTGATTTTTCTCTCCCGGAGAGCGAGAAAAATCAGCACCCCCTTGTCCTCTCTTTTTTTCCCGATTCCCCAGGCCTGGTAGAGCTGATTGGCATACATATCGGGTTCATTATCGCCCACATCCTTGACCGTGGCCACGACGATCGTCGTTCCGGTTTTTTCCAACACCTCCTGAGACAAACGGCCCATGCGGGCCGCCTTTTCCGCCGGAATGACGCCGGCAAAATCATTCACCGCGCCGGCGGCGGCGGGAAAGGCGGCCTCAGCCCACGCAAAGGGGCAGAACAAAAGGACGGATATGAAAACGGCCAGGATCGCACCAACGACATCCATCCGTTGCAGGCAACAATATTGAATTTGATTCATCGTTTGCTCTCTTGGACCGCGAAAAATGATACAGGGTTCTTTTCGCACAGTGAGGACATCTTATATAATGGCGACCGGACGGCGGCAAGGAAAACCTTGCACCGCCGACAGACCATCCCGATTTAGGCCTTGAATTAATTCCGGTTGTATTATAGCAACTTCGCTTGACGGCCTTTTCGGATATTGAAGGGGAATTTACCCGTAAAGAGGAAACATATGACGCTCTCGTTTCTGCAAAATGAAATCATTGCCCTCCTGCGCCGGAAGAATGCCATTCTGCTCGTCCATTACTACCAGCGACCGGAAGTGCAGGAGATTGCCGATTTTCTGGGCGATTCACTGGCACTGTTTCTGGAAGCGTCCAAAACGCAGGCGGAAGTCATCGTCTTCGCCGGTGTGCATTTCATGGCGGAAAGCGCCGCGATCCTGTGCCCGGACAAAACCGTCCTGATCCCGAGACCCGACGCGGGTTGCCCGCTTGCGGATACCGTTACCCCGGAGGCGCTGAGGAAAGCGAAAGCAGGTCATCCGGCCGCTACGGTCGTAACCTATATTAATTCCACGGCAGAAATTAAAGCTTTAAGCGATATCTGCTGCACATCGGCAAACGCACGGCACGTGGTGGAATCGATTCCCATGGAGAAAGAAATTCTCATGGTCCCCGACGGTAATCTTGCCCGTTATATCGCCCGTTTCACAAACCGCCGGGTTATCCCCTGGACCGGGTCCTGTCCCTTCCATCAGGCCTTGACACCGGACGAGGTCCGCGCGCGGAAAAACGCCTATCCCGACGCACTGTTCATTGCCCATCCCGAATGCCGACCCGAAGTGCTGGACCTGGCGGATTTTATCGGTTCGACCGCCGCCATGCTGAGATACGTTCAGCAATCGGACTGTTCGGCGTTTATCGTCGGCACTGAAGTGGGTATTCTCGTCCGCATGCAAAAGGACAACCCCGGTAAGACCTTGGTGCCTGCGGCAGATCATCTGGTCTGTGAAACCATGAAATATACGACCCTGGAAGATATCCATGCCGCCTTGCTCAGCATGAAACCCGCCGTGGCCATCGTGGAAGAAAAGCGGCTGGCCGCTCTTGCTTCCCTGATGAAAATGCTGTCCCTTTCCGAGCCGAAGTAATATATTCAAACCGATTTTGCCTGTGAGAAAGATCATTGAACAAAAGTCATTTCCATCCCGTTCCCCTCTGGGAATGCTCCGGGAACGCTTGCGATCGGAGACGAAAACGACGCTGGGAGGCTTGCACGGTTCTTCCCGGAGTTTATTGGCATCGCTTCTGTTTGCGTCGCAGAATGAATCGCTCATCGCCGTCTCAGGAACCGAAAAGGACGCCCGGGATTTTTATCGGGACTGCCGGGTATTCTCCAATCAGACCGATGTCCTCCATTATCCCGCTTGGGATATCCTTACAGCCGATTTTTTTGCAATCCAGAAGGAAATTGAACTGACCCGGTTGAAAGCCATCTCGGCCCTGCTGTCAAATCAGCCTTGTCTGATGATTACTTCTCTGCCCGCTCTGGCGCAAAAGATCATTCCCCACCGTGTGTTCACGGGCTATACAAAAACCCTTTCCTTGGGCGATATGACGGACAGAGACAATCTGGCCCAAAAGCTCCTCTCCGGCGGGTACACAAAAAAAACCCTGGTCGAAGAAAGAGGCGATTTCAGCGCCCGGGGAAACATCGTCGACATTTATCCCCCCGATGCGGCGAACCCTTTCCGCATAGAGTTGGTGGGTGATGAAATAGAGTCAATACGCCCGTTCGATCCGGTTTCGCAGCGTTCGACCGGGGAAACTATCGAATTCAAAATCATCCCCGTCCGTGAACTGATTCTGACGGACCGGAGAAAACAACGGGCAGTCCGGAACATCCGCCTCCGCGCCACCGATCTTGAACTGCCGCGTCAAGTGAAGGATCACCTGACGGCAGCGATCAACAGCGATCTTCTGTCGTCCTTGAATCCCATGTATCTTGCTCTGTTTTACGGTCCCGACGACACTCCCGCCTTCACTGACCAACCGGAGGAAACGCTGGGCACCTTCTTCGATTACTGCTCGGGTCATGAGCTTTTCTTCTTCGATGACGCTTCCTCCATGGCCAGGTCGCTGGAAGACCTGGAAAACACGACCAATCGTTTTTTGTTGCAGGCCCGCCATGAAAACAAGTTTTTTGTCGATATAGCAGCCTTTCATCTCGCACCGACAGATTTGAAGATGCGTTTGGCCTCCTTTGCCCAAGTACGTCATGAAGCACTTCAACTTCAGCCCGCTTCATTTTTCGACACCGGGACCGCCGAACCCCCGCCCCTGCTGTTTCACACAGCGGAAACAGGACTGATAAAAAGAGAAGGCCCGGTCGCTGCGGAAGGCCTTCTCTACCCCCTGGCTGAAAGGATCCGGGAAAGGCTGGAAGACGGTGATCTGGTTGTCTTCCTGTGTCCGGGAAAAGAAGATATCCCCAGAATGGCGCACCTGCTTGAAGGATACGGATTAAAACCGGAGCGCACGGAACCGGATACCTCTTTTCCGGATCTGGTGATGAATCACCATTCTCCCGGACGTCTGCTCCTGATGGAAGGCAAGGTAACGGCTGGGTTCCACTTTCCCGAGCTCCATCTCACGGTCATCTCGGAAGAAGATATTTTCGGTCGCAAACAAAGCAAGCGTATCACCAGGCCGGCCCGGGAAGGCTATTTTCTCAAATCTTTTGGTGAGTTGACCGAAGGTGATTTCATTGTCCACAAGGACCACGGCATCGGAATTTACCTTGGGCTGCAGAAAATGTCCGTGGCGGAAATCGAAAATGATTTTCTGTTGATCGAATACGCGGAAAATGACCGGCTCTATATTCCGGTCGACCGCTTCGATCAGATCCAGCGTTATATCGGTCCCGATGGTTATACACCCAAGCTGGAGCGACTGGGAGGCGCCTCCTGGGAAACGGTCAAGGAACGGGTCAAGAAATCGATCCGGGATGTCGCCGAAGAATTGATCTCCATTTACGCCGCTCGGGAAGTGGTCGAAAGAGAGATCTTTTCACCTCCCGACCGGCTTTATGAAGAATTCTGCGCCGCCTTCGAGTATGAGGAAACACCGGATCAGGTGCGGGCCATTGAAGATATTCACGGCGATATGGCCCAGGAAAAGCCGATGGACCGTCTCATCTGCGGCGACGCCGGGTTCGGCAAAACCGAAGTGGCCCTGCGGGCTTCATTCCGAGCCGCCATGGATGGTCGCCAAGTCGCCGTCCTCGTGCCGACGACCATTCTTGCGGAACAGCATTATCAGACATTTGTCCGCCGTCTACAGGATTATCCCCTGCGCATCGAGGTCCTGAATCGCCTGAAAACCAGAAAGGAACAGGCGGCAATCGTCGAGGCCGTCAACCGGGGTGCAGTGGACATTGTTATCGGCACCCACCGCATTCTCCAGAAAGATCTGACCTTCCGGAATCTGGGACTGGTCATTATCGACGAAGAGCAGCGCTTCGGCGTCACCCACAAGGAACGATTGAAGAAAATCCGCACCCTCGTCGACGTCCTGACTCTGTCGGCCACGCCGATTCCCCGAACCCTGCACCTCTCTTTGGTCGGCATCAGAGACCTGAGTATTATCAATACCCCCCCGGAAGACCGTCAGCCCATCCGGACCTATGTCCTCGAATTCAATGAAGAGACCGTCCGAAAAGCCATACGGCATGAACTGGATCGCCACGGCCAGGTCTTTTTTCTCCATGACCGGATCCAGTCGATCTTCACCATGGCCCGTTTGCTCGAAAAACTGGTCCCGGAAGCAAACATCGGCGTCGTCCACGGCCGGATGAAACCCGGGGAGATTGAAGAAACCATGGTAAACTTTGTGAAGGGCGATCTTGATATTCTGGTCTGCACCACCATTGTCGCCTCGGGCGTCGATATTCCCTCGGCCAATACGATGATTATCAACCGGGCGGACCGTTTGGGCCTTTCCCAGCTCTATCAGATCCGAGGACGAGTCGGACGTTCGCGGGAAGAGGCTTTCGCATATCTGCTTATTCCCAAGGGGGCGATGCTCTCCCGGGACGCCCAGAAACGTCTCCAAACACTGATCGACTTCTCCGAACCCGGTTCGGGATTCCGCATCGCCTCCAACGACCTGGAAATCCGGGGAACAGGCAACCTTTTGGGGACATCACAGTCAGGACATGTCTCGGCGGTCGGTTATGAACTCTACACGGAACTCATGGAAAAAACGATCCGGGAATTAAAGGGAGAAGACCTTCCCCGAGAAGAGATCAAGGCGGAGATCCACCTGGGCATACCCGCATTCATCCCCGAAACCTACATGCCCGACAAGCACCGCCGCCTGCTCACATACAAACGCATTTCTCTCGCCCGCACCGAGGCGGAACTCTTAGAAATTCGAGACGAAATGACGGACTGCTACGGCTTTATTCCACCGGAGGTGGAGAATCTGCTGCATACCATCCGCCTGCGACATCAACTGGAAATGTTGAAAAGCCTCAAAATGACCTGCGATTCCCGCTACTTGACCATCCAATTTAGTCCGGACAGCCCGGTGGACCCGGGAAAAATTCTTTTGATTTCCCGGACGCAGATGAAAGGAACGAAGTTGACGCCGGAGCTGAAATTGTATATTCCAGTACAAAAGTTACCGGATGGGGACCGCATTCGTTTTGCCCGGGAAGTGCTGAATGCTCTGATCCCACAACCAGGCTCTTCAACCAAGGAGGAAAAATGAAGTCGACCGAATTGCGCACAAACCTTTTGGTGGTTTTTACGCTTTTGTTCTTTGCCTGTCCCGCTCAGGCGGTGATTGTGGACCGTATTGTCGCCGTCGTCAATGACACCCCTATCACCCAGTCGGAACTGAACAGCTCCTTCGAACCGATCCGTAAAAGAATCGCGGCCCAGCCAAGCGGAGAAGAACGAGAAAGCACCCTGAAGAAAGCCCAGGAGGGTATGCTCAACCGGATGATCGATGACATCCTCATTGAACAGGAAGCGACAAGGCTGGGCATAAAAATCCCGGACGAAGACGTCACGGGAGCAATCGAGACCATCCTTGCTCAAAAAAATCTTACTATGAATGATTTTGAAAAAATTTTGGAAAAAGAAGGTATGTCCCTCGAAGGCTATAAAAAGGAAGTCAAGACGCAAATGATTCGCTCCAAAGTTGTCCGGCGCGAATTGCGCACCGCGATCGCCGTCACCGATGAGGAAATCGGGGAGTACTATATCAAGCACCGGGCGGAATACGAGGGTCAACAAGCCGTCCGGATCAAGCAGATCGTCCTGTTCTTTCCGGAAAAACTTGGCGACGACATCAAACAGAAGATGAAAGGTGATATGGAGGCGATTCTCAAGCGGCTGAAAGCCGGAGAGCCTTTCGATAAACTGGCCTCGCAGTTCTCTCAAGGCCCGACTGCCAAACAGGGAGGAGATATCGGGTTCGTCGAAAGAGGCATCATGCCCCCCGATATGGAACAGATCGCCTTTACCCTGGAACCGGGGCAAATCAGTAATGTCATTGAATCTCCGGCGGGCTTTACGATCATCACCGTGACGGACAAGCGGGGCGAAGGGACCCGGATGATCGAATCCGTACGTGATGAAATCAAGGATAAGCTCTTGGACGCCAAAATGGACAAGAAAATCGAGGAGTGGATGAGCGGCCTTCGCAAGAAGGCCCACATCAGCATCAAGGAATAATCCGGCGGGGATGTCTGCCCGCGACCGGCAGGTCCTTGAGCCGTCCGAATTGATGCCCCGTCATTTTTCCGGGGCATCCTTTTTCTGGAAGTATGGAAGGTTTTCCCCCCATGAACTGTATCCGCATCAAAGGGGCCGCACAGCATAACCTGAAGCACTTGACGTTAGAAATCCCCCGGGACAAACTGGTGGTTATTACGGGACTCAGCGGCTCCGGAAAATCCTCCCTCGCCTTCGATACCCTCTATGCCGAAGGTCAGCGGCGTTACGTCGAATCCCTGTCCGCCTATGCCCGGCAGTTTATCGGTCAGATGGACAAACCGGAAGTGGAATCGATCGAAGGCCTGTCGCCGGCCATTGCCATTGAACAGAGAACGGCCAGCCAAAATCCCCGCTCCACCGTTGGTACCGTTACGGAAATTTACGATTATCTCCGTCTGCTCTACGCGAGAATCGGCGTTCCACATTGCTACCAGTGCGGACGGGAAATCCAATCCCAAACCATCGACACGATGGTCGGGACTGTCCTGGCCCTGCCGGAAAAAACCCGCTTGACCATTCTGTCGCCTTTCATCCAAGGCAAGAAAGGAGAATTCCAGAAAGAATTCAAGAAACTGCTCAAAGACGGTTTTGTCCGGGTCCGCGTCGATGGAGAACTTCATGAACTTACGGATGACATCGTCCTTGAAAAACAGAAGCGTCACGATATCGATGTGGTTATTGACCGGCTGGTAATGAAGGAAGGAATTCGTCAACGCCTGAGGGATTCCCTGGAAACAGCCTCCCGCCTGTCCGACGGGCTGGTCCGGATCGAGCTCGCCGAAGGTCGGGAACTCCTGTTCAGTGAGCGATACGCCTGCCCCACATGCGGCGTCAGCCTGCCGGAACTTGCGCCGCGCATGTTCTCCTTCAACAGTCCTTACGGCGCCTGTCCTGAATGCAGCGGTCTGGGCACGCAAATGTTCTTCGATGAAGATCTTATTATTCCCGACCCTGATCTATCGATCCGTCAGGGCGCTATTGCCCCCTGGTCCGGCCGGAACTCCCTACCTTATCACCAGATGCTGGACGCCCTGGCCGGCTATTATCACTTTGACATCAACATGGCCTTCGGACAGCTACCCGAAACCGTCAGAGAGGTGCTCCTTAATGGATCAGGCAAGCAAAAAATTCAGTTTTATCTGGACCGCGGCGGACGCAGGCTTTTCTACGAGAAACCCTTCGAGGGCGTCATTGCCGAACTGAACCGGCGCTACCGGGAAACCACTTCCAATGCCGTCCGGATGGATCTTCACCGCTACATCAATTCCCGGGATTGTCCCGCTTGTCAGGGGGCCAGGCTGAAGAAAGAAAACCTGTCCGTAACCGTGGGCGGGAAAAACCTTTTTGAATTGTGCACCCTTTCCATCCGCGAAACAGCACTCTTCCTGGAAACGCTCCGCCTCTCACCGCAGGAACGGTTCATCACAGAGAAAATTTTGAAGGAAATCGGCGAACGGATTCGCTTTCTCATGGATGTGGGCGTCGATTACCTCAATCTGGCCCGTTCCGCCGGCACCCTCTCCGGTGGAGAAATGCAGCGTCTGCGTCTGGCTTCCCAGATCGGCTCCGGCTTGGTGGGCGTTCTCTACATTCTTGACGAACCGACGATCGGTCTTCACCAAAGGGACACGGCGCGTTTGATTTTGAGTTTGAAGCGGCTGCGTGATATGGGCAATACGGTTTTAGTGGTGGAACACGACCGCGACATGATGGTCGCCTCCGATCATATCATCGATATGGGCCCCGGTGCGGGTCTGCAGGGAGGTCATGTCGTCTTTCAGGGCACCCCGGAGGAAATCCTGCACAGTCCGGATTCCCTGACAGGGCTTTACCTTTCAGGGAAGGAACGCATCGCCGTTCCGGCCAAACGACGCCCGGCAGGAGCACGGCGCATCCTCATCGAGGGCGCCGACGCAAAAAATCTGAAAAATGTCGATATTTCCATTCCCGTCGGTTTGTTCACCGCCGTGACTGGATTATCCGGTTCAGCCAAGAGTTCACTGCTCATTGACACCCTCTACATGGCCTTGGCTCGTCCCGTGACCCGCGAAAGTAGCGGAACCTGTAAAATTCGCCGTATCAACGACCTGGCGGGCGGCG
>CAYOYJ010000070.1:0-12606 GCA_964408155.1 uncultured Syntrophales bacterium | reverse complement strand
TTCAGATGATACCTCCCGTGTAGAGTTGCCTGAAATTCGCTCTTATACCAAAAAAATCAGCGTTATCAAACATTTTTTATTTCAGTGGAACCGGGGTTTCTTTTTTTGTTTCAGTTCGCTATACTTGGCGCCACAACACCATTCCATCATCGAAGAGAGGAAAAGGGATGCCCAAATATATAAAAATGTTATTCGTCATGGCACTGCTGTTTCTGCAATACGCCTGTCTGGACCGAGTCCTGGAAAAGCCGACCTTCACTCTGAAGGATGTTTCCCTAACCCTGCACGGCATGAAGGAGTTGAAAGCCCGGCTCACCGTCGAGGTGAAAAATCCCAACCGCTACAGTTTGAATTTTGAATCCATGGAATACGAGTTCGTCCTGGAAAACTATCAGACGGCCAAAGGGCGGTATGCCGAAGCCTTTGAAGTTTCACCCCAATCCGCCAGGGAAATCACCATTCCCCTGACGATGGAGCTTGACGGCATGGGTTCCCATTTGAAATCGTTCATCCTGGGTAAAGACATTTCCTATAAAATCGAAGGCATGGTGCACCACAAGGTCCTTTGGGGAAGCATTGCCATCCCCTTCTTAAAGGAAGGGGCGTTCAATATCAAATCGTGATGTTACCGTTCATTACAGCGTCGGCAATCACACTAAAGAGGGGAATCAGGATTGGCCCATTTTCATCAGGGCAAGGGAGATCACGGTCATGATGATACCGGCCGCTTTCACCCAAGTCAGTTTTTCCCGGTAAAAGACCGCGGCCAGAATATTGGCAACGACGAAGTTCATCCCCACCACGGGGATGATAATGGACAGGGGCCCCCTGACCATTGCCTGCAGCAGGGCAAAAAAGGCGCCGAAATTAACCAGGCCGATGAAAAACCCGATCAGCAAGGCCTCTCCGTAATGGGTGCTGGCCCCCTCCTTCTCAAACGGTTTTCGCAATCCCAGGGAAAACATCATGCTCAGCGTATAGGTGAGGGCAATGAACGCCATCTGATTCGTGTACAAAGCGGCAAACTTGCTGGAAACGGCCGCCACGGCGCCCGTCAAAACAGCCAGGCTAATCAGCAGGAATCCCTTACGGAAATTCCGGTTTTCCCGCCGCTCCTGATCGGTAAAACGGGTCAGGGTCAGGATGACGCCGATGGCCATGATGACGCCCGTCGCCTGATAGGCATTCAAGTGATCGTGGAAATACAGCAGAGAGAAAATGACCACGAGGACCGCACTCAGCCGTGTCAGGGGATAGACCACATTGGTCGGCAGATACCGGAGGGCCTCGATCGTCACGATGGTATCGATAAAAAAGGTCAGGCTGTTAATCAGCGACAGAATCAAAAGCCAGGACAGGTTTCTCGCCGTCTCTTCGGAGGTCAACCAGAGGATCGTGCTTAGGAAAGCCACCGTCCCCATGAAGGACAGGGTCGTCCAGGCGGTGTTGCAATTCCGTTCCGCGGACACCTTGTAGAGAAACCGCTGAATCCCGTATAAGAACAGGCATATAACCGTCAGGGAAAACCAGTTCATCATTTTTTACCCGGCCATGCGCTGCACGATGTCGGCATCTTGCCCCTCTCGGCACCGCCGACCGGCACGCGCACGTTAGTCCGTTTCAGCCCTCACGCCCCTGGCCCGGATGCAAGAAACGACCGGATATGCGATACCGCTTTCGTAATGTAGAGGCCGTAGAGCCTGTCTTTGTCCAACATCGTGAAATGGTTGATCTCCGACCTATCGGCAATGAAGGGGTAAATACCAACCTGCCCGGGAAAAACCTTCCGGAGTACCCGCGTCGTTTCTAACTGACGGCTTTTCACCCGCGCCGGATCACCGTAGGGATCGCCACTGTCCTCATTGCCGCCAAAGTCGTCCACCAAGAGGATGCGGCTCTGACCATGCGGGTCCAGAATATGACGGATGCGCTCCCAGTAGCGAATATCCGCCTTGTGGCACCCCAGGTCTGCGGAATTGGCGATGATGAAGGGCGTCCCAGATTCCGGCCCCGCTTCCGCCAATGCAATCGCTGCGATTCCCCAGTCAGCCAGGCGTGCTTTGATCAGAGGCGTCGCCTCGGCGTAGTGATCCGTGGCGATCAGCACCCGGACGCCGTCATTTTCATGCAATGCTTCCAGAAGCGTTCGCCATCGGGGATCAATCCGGCACTGGTCGAAGTACCGGTCCAGTAAATCCGTCACGGCTTTGCCAATCGAGCTCCGGGGATCCAGATCATCCGGAGCATGAAGGCCCAGGGAGGCGATCCGATCCACGAGTACCGCTTTGTATCCCCGGGGTGTCGTGCTGCCCTCGACCCAGGTCGGATAGACGATCTCATCCCAGAAGAACGCCTCCGAAGTCACACCCAGCGCAAAAAGACCGCTTGCGGCAAGCGCCGGGACCAGATTCTCCGACCGCCCGAACTCAACGGCGGCCAGACTCAGGGTTCCGGAGAAATCTAAAACGATCAGTCTGAAAGGCGGAGGACTCATCGGTGATCCGCTCCCTGCGACACCCGTTTTTGCAAGGCGCTGCGGATAATTTCTTCAAGATTTCGAGCCGCCCGGAACGGATCTTCGGCGGCGCAAAGCGCGGAAACCACGGCCACACAGTCCGCCCCGGCCATGACGACCGCCTCCGCATTGGCGGCATTCAGACCCCCGATACCGACCAGAGGATGACGGGAATAGGCCCGGATCCGGGCCAAACCTTCCAGACCCCACATACCCCTGGTATCGGTCTTGGTCGGCGTGTCAAAAACAGGGCTTACCCCCAGATAATCGACATCAAGACGCTGGGCGGCCACCACATCCTCCCAGGTTTCCACGGAAAGGCCGATGACGGCGGACGGCCCCAGGAGTTTGCGCGCCGTCTCGTAAGGCATATCCTCCTGACCCACATGGACGCCGTCCGCGCCGGACGCCAAAGCCACATCGACCCGGTCGTTAATCAGCAGGGGGACCCCCACGGGATGGAGGAGCTTTTTCAGGCGAACGGCCAGTTCGACAAAAGACCGTGTCGACAGTTCCTTTTCCCGGAGCTGGACATAGCGGACGCCGCCGGCCACGGCTTTTTCCACAACCGATTCGACACTTTTCACACCGCAGAGGCCGCGGTCCGTCACCAGATAGAGGCCTTCCATTATTCGGCCTCCAGTCTGATCCGCGCCAGATCGTGTTCCGTCATTTGGTACAGGGCGTCCAGGAATCGAATCTGAAATGTGCCGGGTCCCGGACAATCCTTACCGGCCATTTCTCCGGCAAGACCCATCACGGCCATGGCACAAACCACAGCCGCCAGCGGATCTTTTTCGACGGCGGCAAAGGCGCCGCACAAAGCCGTTGCGGTACAACCGAGACCGGTTACCATGGGCATCATGGGGTGTCCGTTGCTGATCCGCACCAGCCGTTCAAGGTGAACACAGTAGTCCGCTTCACCGCTGATACAAATGACCGTTTTCAGCTCGCGGCTTAAAAGTTGAGCCGTATAGAGAGCGTGGCGGGATGTCGCCAGACTGTCGACGCCTCTGGTTTGCACGCCGCTGTCGGCCAAGGCCATGATTTCCGAGGCGTTCCCGCGGATGATCGCCGGGGTGGCCGTCTTAACGAGATCATGAACGGTCTTTGTCCGATAAGCGGTCGCACCGGCTCCCACCGGATCGATAATAATCGGAATGCCTTTCCGTCCCGCCTCCGTCATAGCCCGGTGCATGGCCCTGACCCATGCTCGGCTCAGGGTTCCGATATTGATCACCAGCGCAGAGGCGATATCAACCATGTCGGCCACCTCTTCCGGAGCATGGGCCATCACCGGGGAGGCCCCCAACGCCAGCAGAGCGTTGGCCGTGCTGTTCATCACCACATAATTCGTGATGTTGTGAATAATCGGTTTTTCCTCGCGTATCCGCTGCAGGTTCTGCCAGATACGCACTTTCTCGATTTTCATGCAATCCTCTTCTATTGCTGACTCATTTTCTTTTTAAGCGAGAATAAATCCCAGAACTTATCATAGCAGCGCTTGCCGGTGGAAAAGCCCAGGAAGACCCCGGTCGTGTTGGCGCCGATATCAGCCAGGGAAAACATGCGGCCGGGCACATACATCTGACCGATTTCCAGACCAACTCCCAGAAAAACCAGCGCGATGGATGAGAGGAACCGCTTTTGCGGACCCTTAAAAATCAATGTAGGAAGCAGGGCAAGCCAGAGGTAAGCGACACAATGCAACAATTTATCCGCATTCCAAAAGCCGACGGGCAGTTCCATCCGGGGTTCGAGAGAACCCAGAATCACCCCGGCAATCGAAATAATCCAGAGCGCATAAAGAAGAGGGAAAAGCCACTTTGCGCCGCCTTGTAATCCGGACATACATGTTCCTTTTCAATTGCCGCAATAAGGCATAACTTCCTATGATCCCGGCAGATACTTTTTATGGTACGGACAAATGATTTGTCAATACGAAAGGCTTTGTGTTATAGCACCTGGCCTGTGGTCATAAACCCGGGATTTTATCAGGCGCCAAGGCGGCAAATCCGTAAACGGGCTGCAACCACAAATCAACCAATAAAGGGAAAAGAAACCATGACCGAGTCCATCACCACAGAAGACCTGGAAGAATTACAGTCCCTGATGATTTCGGAGTCCATCCAGTTGGAGGCCATCGTTAATCTGCTGGAGAAAAAGGGCATCCTGACGAAGCAGGAACTGGAGGAGGAAATTCAAGGTATCCAGGATTCACTCGATACCATGATTTAGGCGAAAAACCGAGAACGAAAGAACAAAAAAGGCGGGCTAAGCCCGCCTTTTTCTTTTTCATCAAACCCGTTATTTACTTTGCACCCTTCGCCTGGGGAGGACGGTAGCTGATTGCAATCAGGAAACCCAGAGCAAGGATACCCGCCGCCACATACAGGGCGATCGGTTTAATCGCCGGCATACTGAAAACCAGGGGGCCGAACACACCGGCGCAACCCCAGGCCGTCAGCATGATCCCGTAGACCTTCCCGATGTAACCGGGACCGAAAGAGTCGGCCGCAAAGGCCGGCATCGTTGCAAAGCCGCCACCGTAGCAGGCCAGCAGGTAGCAGGCGATAACCGTGAAGAGAAATACGGCCGACACCTGAGGCAGATAGATGTAAAGGAGAGCCTGGGTAATGAACATGGTGATGAAGACATTTTTCCGGCCGATGTAATCGGACATGGACGCCCAGAACAGACGGCCCAGACCATTGAAGATCGACGCGTAAGCCAAGATGGACCCGCCCGCAACCGCCAGAACCTTGGGGTCTGTAATGCCCTGAGTTTTACCGATCAGATCCTGCGCCATGGGCGAAAGCTGCGAAAGAAGGCCTAAGCCGGCGGAAACATTCAGGAACAACATCGACCACAGCATCCACCACTGGGGGGTCTTGACCGCTTCATCAAAGGTGAAAGAATTGGCCGCGGACACTGCCGTAGCCGCCGGTTTGAAACCGGCCGGGAGCCAACCCGCGGGAGGATTCTTATAAATCTGGGCAGCGCCCGTTACGAGCACCAGGAAGATCACGCCCCAGATGTAGAACGTCTGGGCAACACCGATAGAATTGACCATCGCCGGAGCAATTTTTCCCATGAAGAAGGCGCCGGCGCCGAAACCCATGACCGCCAGGCCCGTCACCAGACCGCGCTTATCGGGGAACCAGCGGATCAACGTGGCAATGGGCGTCACATAACCGAAACCGTTGCCGAGGCCGCCGATGACACCGTATCCGATATAGAGCAGCCAGAGATTGCCCATCTGATCGGCCAGACCGCCCAGAAGCGTACCGATGCCGAAGAGGATACCGCCGATGGTGGCCACAAAGCGGGGGCCCTTCTTGTCGACCAGGGTGCCGCCGAAAGCCGCCGAAATACCGATCACCGCCATGATGATCATCATCGTCGCCTGCACGGACGGTTCACTCCAGCCATGAGACGTGATCAAGGGTTTCTTGAACACGGACCACGCGTAAACCGTTCCCAGACAGAGCTGCATCACGATCGCCGCGATGGCAATGTACCATCTCTTCGTTTCCAAATTCTCGTTGCTCATTCTTTGTTTCCCCTCCCCTTGTTTAATTGTGAATCAACCACCCCTCTTGACACCGTCGTCCCTTGGCGCCATGAACGACGGGGGTAACGCGAACTGATGCAATATCGCAACTTTCTGCAACATAAAATTTCAATCGGATGCCCGTTCCTATTGCATAGATAAACAGGGAAAGTCAACCGGAAAGATGGTCAGGGAATAAAATATAATAAGTATTCGTATTGATTAATCAATTGTGTTATTTCCCAGTTGGTGGAAGATCCCGACCGACGGTTCTGCCGATGCCCTTGAGTTCCTGCTTCAGACTTGCCAGATATTGGTCCATCTCCGTAATCACATGGGCCTTTCCGGGATAAATATCGTAATATTGCCGATATGTTTCCGGCGTGTAGTCCAGCATCACGACATTGGCGCCGGCCCTGAGGGCGTTTATCCGCCCGCCTTTATCCAGCACGCCCAGGGCGGTGGTGGCAGGGATATTGGCGCGTGGAATGAACAGGCGGGCCAAGGAAACCACTTTCAGGGTCATGTCACTGGAACCGGGAGGACAATCCGCCAGGGGGGTCTCCGGATGGGGGATGAAGGGGCCGATGCCGATCATGTCCGGCTGCAGCGTTCTCAAATAAAGTAAATCGGCGGCGAGGTCGGCCACATTCTGGCCGGGAAGTCCGATCAGGTTTCCGGCGCCGGTTTCAAAACCCAAATCCTGGAGGCATTCCAGGCAGCGTCTCCGGTTATCATAGGAAGATCCCGGTCTCAGTTTTTCAAACAGAGTCCGCGAGGACGTTTCGTGCTTCAGGAGATAGCGATCGGCACCGGCCGCTCTGAAACGGCGGTACTCATCATCGCTCCGCTCCCCTAATGACAGCGTCACAAACAGATCGGTGTCCCGCTTGATCCGTGCGATAATGGCGCAGAGCTGATCGACGGGCATCCGATCCTCTCCGGACTGCAGCACCACGGTCGAGATATCGCTTTGGGAAATCTTTTTGGCCGCCGCCACGATCTCTTCTTCGGGCATGCGATAGCGGTGAATCCGTCGATTGTCTTTTCTCAGCCCGCAATACTGACAATTCTGACCGCAAACATTAGATATTTCAATGATTCCGCGCAACAGGACCGCATCGCCGACCATTTCCCGCCGTTTCCGATCCGCCGCGCCATGAAGCGCGGCGACCCTTTCCGGATCAGTCGTCGACAAGACGGCGATCAGTTCATCCGGCAGGACATCCTGACCGTCAACCAGTCGCTGAATGATTTGTTGAACGGTGAGCACGGGCATGTTCATGACTTTCCTGGGTCACATCACCAAAAGCAAGCATATCACCGCCGGGAAGAAAGTCTCCGGAAGGGGATTTCTCACATATCCCTTGGCAATGGGCTTATCGTCGGCTCCTCGCACATTTGCCTTCGTCTGTCAATTTTTTTACAAAGACGTAAAAAAAATAATTCCATTTTCATTTATTTATTGTTACTTGTTTCCCGCTAACAACAACTGAACACAAGATTTTGAGGTATAGGAAAATGAAAAAGACTTTGGAAGACACGGGGTTTATTATTCAGGAAGCCGAAATCGATCATATTTTATCAAAAAAGATCGCATCCGACGCAGCACAAGTCCGGGATGTATTGGCCAAAGCACGGGAACTCCGGGGCCTTTCTCTGGAGGATGTCGCCGTCCTCGCTCCCGTCAGTGACCCGAACCTGTTGAGCGAACTCTTCGCCGCGGCCCGATATGTCAAGGAAACCATTTACGGGCAGCGACTGGTGATTTTCGCTCCGCTGTATATCTCCAATTTCTGCAAAAACGAATGCACTTACTGCGCCTTCCGGGTACGCAATCCCCTTGTACAAAGGCGCGCCTTGACCCAGGCGGAAATCGCCCGGGAAGTCCAGATTTTGATCGAACAGGGCCACAAGCGTATCCTGCTGGTTGCCGGCGAATCTTACCCCGACGAAGGATTCCCTTATGTATTGCATGCCATCGATACGATCTACAGCGTCAAAAGTAAAAACGGCGAGATCCGGCGGGTCAATGTCAATATTGCGCCTTTAACCCTGGCGGAGTTCAAGGAACTGAAGGACGCCAAAATCGGCACGTACCAGTTGTTTCAGGAAACCTATCATGGTGATACCTACAAAAAAGTACACCTGGGGGGAAAGAAGCGGGATTACAACTGGCGTGTAACCGCCATGGACCGGGCCATGGAAGCCGGCATCAATGACGTTGGAATCGGTGTTCTGTTCGGATTGTTCGACTGGCGCTTTGAAATTTTAGCCATGATGCAGCATATCCGACATCTGGAAGACCGGTTCGGCGTCGGGCCGCATACGATCAGCGTCCCTCGCCTGGAACCGGCCACCGGATCCGATATTGCCGCGCAACCGCCCTTCCCCGTTTCGGATCTCGATTTCCGGAAAATCGTCGCGATTTTACGGCTGGCGGTACCGTATACGGGGATCATCATGTCGACGCGGGAAACACCTAATATCCGGCGTGAAACCTTCGCCCTGGGGGTTTCCCAGATTTCCGCCGGCAGCCGTACCAACCCGGGCGGTTATTTTGAGGACAAGGAAGAACTGGCCGGCGGGCAATTTTCCCTCGGCGATCATCGTCCGCTCGACGAAGTCATCCGGGACGTGGCGACCCTGGGTTACATTCCGTCGTTCTGCACGGCCTGCTACCGGCTGGGCAGAACCGGCGCCGATTTCATGGATCTGGCCAAGCCCGGTGAAATCAAGGAACACTGCGATCCCAACGCCCTGTCCACCTTCCTGGAGTACCTGATGGACTATGCCTCACCCGAAACCCGGAAGGAGGGAGAAACCCTGATCGAGCATGTCCTGCCCCGGATGACCGGCAAGCAGCAGAAAATTTCCCAAAAAATGCTCGACAGAATACGGGCCGGGAAGCGCGATGTCTTCTGCTGATGTCCCAATTATCACAGGTGTAGCGCGTTATGAATACCACCCCTAAGGCCAACCGGCTCCACGTGGCCATTTTCGGCCGGACCAACGTCGGCAAATCGAGCCTGTTGAATTATTTCCTTGGTCAGGATCTGGCCGTTACCTCTCCCGAACCGGGCACCACCACCGATGTAGTTGAAAGGGCGGTGGAACTCCTGCCGCTGGGGCCGGTCCTGTTTCTTGATACGCCCGGTCTGGACGACACCTCTTCCCTGGCGCAACTGCGGATTCGAAAAACAGAGTCGATTTTCCACCGCGCCGATGTCATTCTACTCGTCACTGAGGCCGGGAAATGGTCAAGTTATGAAGAAAACGTACTGCAGAAGGCGAAGCAAAAGGAAATTCCCCTCATCTCCATTATCAACAAGATCGATTTGGAGGCCCCGACCACATCGTTTTACGAACGGTTGTCAAGCATGACGGGAAGAGTGGTCTCGCTTTCCACGCGGAATGAAGCGGAACGGAATAACGCCATTGACTTGCTCAAGCGATACCTGATCGAAGTTGCGCCGGACGATTTCATGGAGACGCCGTCCCTGGTGAAAGATCTTCTGCCGCCGGAGGGGCTGGCCCTGCTCATTGTTCCCATTGACATGGAAGCACCGAAGGGCCGCCTCATTCTCCCTGAGGTTCAGACAATCCGGGACACCCTGGATAACAATGCCGCCGCCCTGGTTGTAAAAGAGCATCAACTGGCCGCAATCCTGCGGAACCTGAAGCATCTCCCCGATCTGGCAATCTGTGATTCCCAAGCTATCCGGCAGGTGGCGGCCGAGGTTCCCCCGGAAGTCCCCTGCACGACTTTTTCCATTCTCTTCGCCCGGCAAAAGGGAAATCTGACTGCCGCCGCCGAAGGCGCGGCGGTCATCACGACCCTGCGTCCGGGCGACCGGATTTTAATCGCCGAATCCTGCTCCCATCATCCCATGCAGGACGATATCGGCCGCGCCAAAATCCCGCGCTGGCTCAAGGAGTATGTCGGCGGCGATCTGGCGATTGATGTATCCGCAGGACGTGATTATCCAAAAGACCTGGATCAGTACCGTCTTGTTATTCACTGCGGCGGCTGCATGCTGAACCGTCGGGAAATGCTCAGCCGGATACAGAAGGCCAAGGAAGCCGACGTACCCATCACGAATTACGGCATGGTCATCTCCCTGACCCAGGGCGTGATTCGCCGGGTGCTTTCACCCTTCCCTTTCGCCCTGTCGGCCTTTGACCGAAAAGTCGCGGCACTTATCCCCGATGGACAACGTCTCATTCCGGATTGATTTACACAACCGACTGATTTTTTTACATTGCAAGACCGGGAGAACCTCTCATGTCTCCTGTCAAAAAGCTCATGCAACCGGCTGTTTCTGATGCGCCGGAGGCCCTGTTCCTACGCGAAAACGCCCCTTCCAACCTTTAACTTCAGTGCCTCACCTGAAGCATGAGGTTGTCGTTCAAGGGCAATGGCAGTAATTTCTCCCCGCAGCGATCAAGGCCGCAAAAAACACGGTGCCTAAAGGCAATTGGATACATGCCGGATTAAGCTTTGTCCCCGACAAAATCGCAGCTCATCACATCTCGCCGTTCATGCTGCTGAAAGAGCGAAAACAGCCCGAGACCCCCGACACAGTAAAAAATTTGCTTCCGATATGGCAAATCAATCCGAGTTAAGAATATCCTTTCCCTTGTCATAGAGGGACGTGTTGATTTCCAACAGTCCCAATACGGTGTGAAATAGATTATCCTGAGAATATTCCCCATGGACTTTCCTTTTCAATAATTGCCTCTCTCGTTCAAAATGGTCTCCCAGCCAGAAAAGCGCAGCAACATGCTTCTGTTCGTCCGGTGCGATGAAATAGGGAATACCGTGGAGGTATAACCCCTTCTCACCTAAGGATTCACCATGGTCGCTTATATAGATCATGGCCGTTTCAAACCTGTCGTCATTCTGTTTGAGCAGCTTGACGGTTTTGGACAAAAAGTAATCCGTATACAGTATGGCATTATCGTAGGCATTGTTGATCTCCTCACTGGAGCATTCGTTAAGCTGATTTGTCTGGCAGGTCGGCTTAAATTTCTCGAATGATTTCGGATATCTCTTATAGTAGGCCGGTCCGTGATTACCCATCTGGTGGAGAACGATCAGTATATCACCCCGGGACCGGCTATCGATATATGCCTGCAACCCTTCCAGCATGCCTTCATCCCGGCATTCTTCATCGCAGATCGGATTTTTGTCAGGGCGTCTGTAGTCTTCGTATTGCACTCGCAGCGCCACACCTTTTGAGTCGGAATTATTATCCCGCCATAATATGTTCACGCCGGCATGACTTAACACATCGAGCAGGTTCTCCGTGGCTTTCCCCTTTTTTTCGGTGTATCGGTTTCTACCGTAAATCGAGAACATGCAGGGCACGGAGACTTCCGTCGAAGTTCCACAGGAGCTGACATTTCTTAGACTAATAATATCCTCTTTCTTAAGCAGTGGGTTGGTTTCTCTCGCGTACCCGTTAAGAGAAAACCTGTCGGCTCTTGCGGCCTCCCCGATGACCACAATGATCAGTTCTCGATCAATATCGGCTGCCGGGATTTTTGCGTCTACACCAGCATGATTGAATTGAATATAGGGATCCTGAAATTTGGCGTGGATATACTTTCCGATGGAATAAATGGCGTATGTCGGGTTTGTTCGATATCTTAGCGATTTATGTTCTCTCAAAAAAGACGTATAAAACTTGCCGAAGATGAAAACGGAAAAAATGATCAAGATCAGTGAAATCCCAACAAGTTTCAATCGAGAGATCCATTCAACTTTCCAAGCGCGGGGCTTGATCTCGACCCAACAAATCCAGAAAGAGGGTATCAGTCCCAAGACAAGAATATATAAAACCAATTTAATATTGAAGAGTTCGAACGCTTCTCCCGCGTTTGTCGCGACGATATTCCGGATCATCGTTTGATCAATGATGACGCCGTAGTTGTTTATAAAGTACCCGGTGATCGACGAACCCACAAAGGCGAGAACCAGAAAGGGTTTAAGGGTATATTTTGACGACACCAGGGTCAGCAGAATGACCATGATACACGTTAACACCAGCACCAGCGATGCCAGAAATCCGATGTTTTTCAGGGAAACGGGATAAACTTCAATTACGTTCTTGAAAAATGCGAAGTTGCCGAACAGGACAAAAAATACAGCGGATAAAACAATAATTCCCGGGATTGTTATTCTTCTCATGACGTGCTTGATAAATTCGATTTCGCGATGGAGCCTGCGAGCCGGCCGGCACAGGGTCACCTCAACATAGTAAATTTGTCTGAGATTGTTCCGTCTTCCCTTATCATCTCGACCGCACAGAGGTTTTGGGAGATATGCACTTTACAGAAGTGATGAGAACTTTCTGAAGCCGCAATCCAATCCATCTTTTCCGCATCGTACAAAGGGGCACCGCCTCCCCCGGTCACAATGTAGGTAACGCCGTTAATTTCACGCGTACGCTCATAGAGATGGTTGTGCCCGGCAAAGACAATATCGACAGATGCTTTTTCAAAAAGAGGGCATAAAACGCTTCGTTCGCTGCTA
>CAYOYJ010000069.1:0-13125 GCA_964408155.1 uncultured Syntrophales bacterium | reverse complement strand
CGACGCGCAGGGCATTTTTGGTATCAAAGGAGAAGTTGGAGTCTCCCTGTGTATCCATAATATTGATTTTGTGCTTGTCCCATTCGAAGAAATTGACGGCGGTACTGATCGAAATATGTCTCTTCTGCTCTTCGGGTTCGAAGTCCATGGAGGAGGAGCCCTCATCGACACGTCCCGGCCGATCCGATTTACCGCTTAAAAACAGAAATGACTCACAAAGTGAAGTTTTGCCCGTCCCGCCGTGTCCGACGATGACAACATTTCTCAGGGACGCTGAATCGTACTTTGCCATGGAAACTCCTTTCTGGAAGAACAATACATGCTTTATTTCATCGCGCGTGTTTAGCCTAATATACCCGATAAAGTCAAGACAAATTTCCGGAAGAAAATGCTCATAAAATAGCACAATAGCGCGATTTTATACAAAAAGGGGAAGAGTAAATATGGTTGACTTATCACGGTGATACCAGTATAAGAGCACTCGAAACCGGGAGGGAGCAATCTTAAGTTATTCTGTACGGTTTACTTATCTTTCGACTTCATTTCATGAAACTCCAAAACGGGTGAATTATGCTGGATTATTTTATAAAAAAAATTATCGGTACAAAAAACGATCGCGATATAAAACGATTGTCGGCGATCCTTCAGGAAGTGAATCAGTTTGAGGGGGCATTAAAAAACATACCGGATGGTCAGTTAAGGTCAAAAACAGGTTATTTCAAAGAGCAATTGTCCCGGGGGGCGGCGCTTGACGATATCATCCCGGAGGCATTTGCCGTGGTGCGGGAAGTTGCCCAAAGAACCGTCCGGATGAGACCCTTTGATGTCCAGATCATCGGCGGTCTGGTCCTGAACGAGGGCAAAATCGCGGAGATGAAGACCGGTGAGGGAAAGACCTTGGCGGCGACGCTGCCCATGTACCTCAATGCCTTGGAGGGAAAGGGCGCACACCTTGTTACCGTGAACGACTACCTGGCCAAACGCGACGCCGAATGGATGGGGCCCATCTACAACTTTCTCGGTTTGTCCGTAGGAGTAATTGTCCACGGCATGGATGACACTGAACGCAAAGAGGCCTACGGCGCCGATATCACCTACGGCACCAACAACGAATTCGGTTTCGATTACCTGCGAGACAATATGAAATTTACCCTGGAGGATTACGTCCAGCGTGATTTCCATTTTGCGATTGTCGATGAAGTGGACAGTATCCTCATCGATGAGGCGCGCACGCCGCTCATCATTTCCGGCGCCTCCGAGGAATCAACGGACAAATATTACCGGATCAACCAGATCATCCCCAATCTGCGCAAAGAGAAAGATTACACTGTTGAAGAAAAGTCGCGGACCGTTGTTTTAACGGAAGAAGGGGTGGCCCGGGTTGAAAGTTTTCTGAAAGTGCAGAATCTTTACGAACCCAAGAATATCGAGCTGCTGCACCATGTGAACCAGGCTTTGAAAGCGCATACTCTATTCAAGCGAGATGTCGACTACCTGGTGAAGGATGGTCAGGTCATCATTGTCGATGAGTTTACAGGACGCGTCATGCCCGGCCGGCGATACAGCGACGGGCTCCATCAGGCCCTGGAGGCGAAGGAAAAAGTCAAAATTGAGCGCGAAAATCAGACACTGGCCTCCATCACCTTTCAGAATTATTTCCGCATGTACGCCAAACTGGCCGGCATGACCGGCACCGCCGATACCGAAGCGGCCGAATTCAAGAAGATATATAACCTCGATGTCGTGGTCGTGCCCACAAACATGCCCATGATTCGAGAAGATCATTCCGATGTGATCTATAAAACAGAGAAAGAAAAATTCAACGCCGTCATTGACGAGATCAGGGAACTCCATCAGGAGGGACGCCCTGTCCTGGTGGGCACCATTTCCATCGAGAAATCGGAACTCCTCAGCAAGTACCTGACCCGCGCCGGAATTGCCCACCATGTGCTCAATGCGAAGAATCATGAAAAGGAAGCGGAGATTGTCGCCAACGCCGGTCAGAAAGGAATGGTGACCATTTCGACCAATATGGCCGGCCGCGGTACGGATATCAAACTGGGAGAAGCGGTAGCCGAACTGGGCGGGCTGCACATTCTGGGCACGGAAAGGCACGAGAGCCGGCGCATCGATAATCAGTTGCGCGGACGGTCCGGCCGTCAGGGCGATCAGGGTTCTTCTCGTTTCTATCTATCTTTGGAAGACGATCTGTTGCGTATTTTTGGCGCGGAGAAAATCTCCGCCGTCATGGACCGGTTGGGGATTGAAGAAAATCAGCCCATTGAACATAAATTCATCTCCAAGGCAATTGAAAATGCCCAAAAGCGCGTAGAGGGGCAGAACTTTGAAATCCGCAAGCATCTTCTGGATTACGACGATGTGATGAACCGGCAGCGACAGGTCATTTATGAACAAAGAAAAAAGGTCCTCAAGGGGGAGAATCTTTGGG
The DNA here is from genome assembly GCA_964408155.1 of uncultured Syntrophales bacterium. Taxonomy (GTDB): domain Bacteria; phylum Desulfobacterota; class Syntrophia; order Syntrophales; family JAAYKM01; genus JAAYKM01. Next base: position 10,676 of record CAYOYJ010000069.1, on the reverse strand, counting down.
AAGATATCGAAGAGATGCTGGAAGAAGTCGCGGAGAACATCGTCGATGATTACATCGACGAGAAGGCGCATCCTGAGGACTGGAACTTGAAGGCCATGGACGACATGCTTTTCAAACAGTTTTCGATCAAAACCAATTATGCTGATAAGTCCTTAGACGGTTTGAGTAAGGTCATCATTACCGATGATGTCATTAACGCCGTCAAAGACCTCCTGAAGTCAAAAGAAGGTGAGTTCGGAAAGCCCCTTATGGATTATCTGATGAAGGTGATCATGCTGCAATCGATCGATATTCACTGGAAAGACAACCTGCTGGCTATGGATCACCTGAAGGAGGGGATTGGGCTCCGCGGATACGGCCAGAAGGACCCGGTTCGCGAGTATCAAAAGGAAGGCTACGACATGTTCATGGACATGGTGTATCGGATCAAGGAAGATACTCTCGAGAAACTCTGCATGGTCAGGATTCAGCACGAAGAAGAAATCGACGACATGCAGTCGAAGCAGAAACAGGATTACACCATGAACCGCGGTGAAGACACAATGGCGCCGGCTACGGTAAAACGAACCGGAGAAAAAATCGGCCGCAATGACCCATGTCCCTGCGGAAGCGGAAAGAAATACAAAAAATGCTGCGGTCAGGCATAGTTAAGAGGCATCGCTAAAAGGAGCACGTTCATGAAACAAGAATTCATGGTCCCCGGTTTTCTCGCCAACGGGATCAACTGTGGTATCAAGGAAGACGGTCGCAGGGATCTGTGTCTGATTTTTTCGACGGAAAAGGCTGTGGCGGCCGGTGTCTTCACTCGAAATGCCTTTAAGGCGGCTCCGGTCATCCTCGGTATGGAAAAGATTAAGAGAGGGGTAGGGCAGGCCATCGTCGTGAACAGCGGAGTTGCCAATGCCGCAACCGGTGAAGAGGGTCTGCAAGCGGCTAGAGCGACATCAGCGGCGGTATCAAAAAACCTGAATATCCCCGATGATCTTGTCTATGTTGCGTCGACCGGTGTAATCGGCCGGCCGGTGCCGGTTCAGAAAATCGAAAAGGCCATGCCGGAACTGGTGTCCGGGTTAACGGAAACGGGGATTCCGTCGGCGGAAGAAGCCATCATGACCACCGATAAAATGCCGAAACTGTCGCAGGCAAAAGCGGTCATCAATGGGCGGGAAATTACGATTTGCGGCATCGCCAAGGGGGCGGGAATGATTGAACCCAATATGGCGACGATGCTGTCCTTCATCATGACCGATGCGGTTATTGAAAGGGATACTTTAGATACGGTCTTTAAGCGATCTATTAATAAGAGTTTTAATGCCATCACGGTGGATGGCTGCATGAGCACCAATGACACTGCCTTGATTCTGGCCAACGGTTTGGCTGGTGGAAATGCCATCCAGGGAGCAAGAAACACCGGTATTTTTTCCAAAATGCTCGATCAGGTGCTTTCAGAGCTGGCCTATCTCATGGTTAAGGACGGAGAAGGAGCGACCAAAGTTATGGAGTTCATCGTCGAAGAGGCGAGGACGATATCCGAAGCCCGGAAAATTGCCTATGCCGTCGCCAATTCCAATTTGGTCAAAACAGCCTTTTATGGAAAAGATCCGAATTGGGGCCGCATAATTGGGGCAATCGGCACTGTCAATGAGCGTATTCCCGTCAGTGCGGTTCGCGTCGACTTCAATGAAACGCCCATTTTTGCCGACGGTTGCGGGGTTCCCGCCAATGAGTATAAATTGAGAGAAATCATGGAACTGGCGCGTATTCAGGTCTTTATCCGCATGGGTATGGGGAAGAAAGGTTTTCGATTGCTGGCATCGGATCTGACCCACGAGTACGTGACCATCAATGCCCATTACACAACCTGAAACCGATCGCGGAAAGGGCAGGGATTCTTAACCTTTTCTCTTGATCATTGGTTCGGGATGTGGTAATAGCCCACGAACTTCACACATTCTCAGTATATACGGGGTGTTGTTTTCTCTTAGGGGTGAGAAAATTGAACCGTAATGAGCTGGAATGGCGGAAAAAACACAAAGAAAAGGAGTTGGCAGTATGGCAAATATTTCGATGAAGTTGTTATTGGAGGCGGGTGTCCACTTCGGGCATCAGACGAACAAATGGAATCCCAAAATGAAGCCATATATTTTCGGGGCAAGGAACAATATCTACATTATCGACCTGCAGCAAACCGTTGGGTTATTCCAGTCGGCCTACAATTTTGTCGTCAACACGCTATCCGAAGGCGGCGATTTGCTTTTCGTCGGGACCAAGAAACAGGCACAGGAAGCGGTTAAGGAAGAGGCAACTCGCTGCGGCATGCCCTATGTGAGCCAGCGTTGGCTGGGCGGTATGCTGACCAATTTCGGGACCGTCAAAAGGAGTATTGATCGTTTGAATTATCTGGATAAGATGTTTTCCGACGATTCGATCCGGTCATTTCCCAAAAAGGAAATTCTTGTCCTGCAGAAAGAAAAGGAAAAACTTGAAAAGATTCTGGGCGGCATTCGCAGCATGAAAAGCCACCCCTCCGCTGTCTTCATTGTTGATCCGAAACGGGAAGACATTGCCGTTAAAGAAGCGAAAAAACTGGACATTCCGATTGTGGCGATTGTGGATACGAACTGCGATCCCGATGATATCGACTATATCATTCCCGGTAATGATGACGCCATCCGGGCCATCAAATTGTTTTCCTCGAAATTTGCGGAAGCGGTTATTGAAGGAAAGAAGCGATTCGAAGAGCGGATTCAGGCGGAGAGCAACAAGGAAATCACTGCGGAAGAATACAGTACGGAAACCGTTGATGCAGACGAGGATGTGCCGGAGAGTGTTGAAACAAAAGAGAAAACATCCGGCGACACGGACGGCGGCGAATATTAACTTGGCGTATCGGTGATCTGTCCGATACGTGTACCAGAAGGACACAAATCCGAATGACCTGTGTTTACAACAGGTGGTTGTTGATTCAAGGAGGAGGGAACATTGGATATTACATCGGCAATGGTTAAGGATCTGCGAGAGAAAACGGGCGCAGGCATGATGGATTGCAAAGAGGCCTTGACGGCATCCGACGGTGATTTTGAGAAGGCAATTGATCATTTAAGGAAAAAGGGGATGTCCGCGGCCACGAAACGCTCATCGAAGGCCGCGAAGGACGGTACGATTGCCGCCTACATTCATATGGGCGGTAAGATCGGTGTCATGGTCGAGTTGAACTGTGAGACGGACTTTGTGGCCAAAACGGACCATTTTCAGGCCATGGCCAAGGATCTGGCCATGCAGATTGCGGCAACCAATCCAGTTTATGTCAGCCCGCAGGAAATTTCCGCAGACGCATTGGAACGAGAAAAAGATATCTATCGCAGCCAGTTGCTGGCGGAGAAAAAGCCTGAAAAAATTTGGGACAAGATCATCGAAGGTAAGCTCAATAAGTTTTATGAGGAAGTCTGCCTGATAAATCAAAAATTCATCAAGGACGACAGTATTACGATTGCGACGCTCCTCAATAATATGATTGCGAAGACGGGGGAAAACATCATTATCCGCCGTTTTGCCCGCTTCCAGCTCGGCGATGAAATCAAGAAATAAAATGGACTCAGCCCAATATAATCGCGTTCTGATCAAGTTGAGCGGCGAAGCCCTGATGGGGAGACGCTCGTTCGGTGTAGACCCGGACGTGGTCAATGAAATCGCTCTGGAGATCAAGGAAGCTTCGGAACTGGGGGTTCAGATCGGAATCGTTGTCGGCGGCGGAAATATTTTCCGGGGGGTCGAGGTCAGCGCCAAAGGTATGGATCGCACAACAGCCGACTATATGGGCATGCTGGCCACCATGATCAACGGTTTGGCGCTGCAGAGCGCATTGGAAAAATTGGGGGTAACGACTCGCGTTCAATCGGCCATCGAGGTTAAAGAAGTCGCGGAGGCATATATCCAAAGGCGGGCCATTCGACATCTGGAAAAGGGGCGCGTGGTCATTTTCGGCGGCGGAACGGGCAACCCCTATTTTACAACCGATACGGCGGCCGCTTTGAGGGCGCTGGAAATCAAGGCGGATGTCCTCTTGAAGGCAACTAAAGTCGACGGGGTATATGATAAGGATCCCGTTGTGGCCGAAGATGCGGTTTTTTTCGCACGTATCAGTTTTACCGATGTCCTGACTCATAATCTGAAAGTCATGGATGCGACGGCGATTTCACTATGCAGGGATAACAATCTCTCCGTGTTGGTCTTTAATCTCTTAAGAAAGGGCAACATCAAACGGGCCATATCCGGAGAACGAGTCGGTACGATAGTCGGAGGTTGAGCAATGACGGAACTGATTTTTGAAGAACTCAAAGATAGTATGGAAAGGAGCATTGCCGCCCTGGAAAAGTCATTCAGCAAGGTTAGAACAGGGCGCGCCTCCATTGCGCTCTTGGAAGGAATCAGGGTGGAATACTACGGGACGCAGACGCCTTTGAACCAAGTGGCCACCTTGTCCGTTCCGGAAAGTCGCCTCATTGTGATTTCGCCATGGGACAGCAGCGTCATTGGTTTGATCGAAAAGGCAATCCAGAAATCAGATTTGGGTTTGATGCCCGGTAACGACGGGAAGGTGATCCGCTTGTCCATTCCAGCCCTGACTGAGGAACGGAGAAAGGAACTCGTCAAGGTCGTTAAAAAAATGTCCGAAGAAAGCAAAGTCAATATCCGGAACATCCGTCGTGATGCCAATGAGCAGTTGAAGGATCTGAAAAAAGACAACACGCTCTCGGAAGACGAACTTTTCCGGCATCAGGAAGAAGTTCAGAAGGTCACGAATAAATATATCGAGAAAGTCGATCAGGTGCTGGCGGCGAAAGAAAAAGAAATTATGGAAATATAACTGTTTTTCCACCGGAAAAAGAAACAGGGGAAGTGTTGAGCTTCCCCATTTTTTTTGGTTGGTAAAATCTACGCTTGATAGTCATTTGCAACAAACTATGCTATGAAAAGCATACTTGATGCAGGGAAAAATGTTTATGGTTGAAACGATACACAATATTCCCGAACACATCGCCATCATCATGGACGGAAATGGCCGATGGGCGGAAAAACATGCTTTAGGACGCATTTCAGGGCACAAGAAAGGGGCGGAGGCTGTCCGCACGGCGACCCGAACGTGCCGTGAAATTGGGGTGAAGTATTTAACGCTGTACGCCTTTTCCGTGGATAACTGGTCTCGACCGGAAACCGAAGTCGATGCGCTGATGAAGCTGCTGGCTGACTATTTGCTTTCCGAACTTAAGGAAATGCAGCAGACCGGCATCCGCTTTCATATCATTGGAGATATCAGCCGCATTGAACCGGCTCTACAGGATAAGATTGAGGAAGTTTGCAGAAGAACGGCAGGTAACAGGCAGATGGTCTTAACTTTGGCCCTGAATTACGGCGGCCGTGACGATATCCTTCGAGCCATAAAGCAGCTTTGGAAAGACTGTCAGGCGGGTAAGTATGCCATGGAAGATTTGACAAGTGAATTACTGGGACGGTATCTTTCGACTGCCGCCATGCCGGACCCGGATCTTTTAATTCGTACAAGCGGTGAGTATCGCCTGAGCAATTTTCTTCTCTGGGAGTCCGCATACACGGAATTTTATTTTACGGACGTCCTATGGCCCGATTTCGGGAAAGAAGATCTTCTGGCAGCCGTTAAGGCCTTTCAAAAGCGTGAGAGAAGATTCGGAAAAACGAGTGAGCAGATCAAAAAGGGGGTATGGCAGTAATTCATGAATGTCCCGCACATCCACCGCTGGTTGACGGCTGTCATTGCTGTTCCCTGCCTTTTCCTGCTCATTTATTACGGATCGGCACGTCTTTTCTCCGTCTTGATCGGACTGGTGGTCTGTGTGGCGGCCTGGGAATACGAAAAAATCATTCACGGCCTGTCCAAACTGAAGAGAAGATGGGAGTTTCTTTTAATCGTCCTGCTTATTCCCGTGGCGACTTATCATCAGGATTTCCGCCAGTTATCCGCAATGATCGCGATGTTGTTTATCTTCCTGATTCTGTGTGATTTATTTCGCATCAGGAAGAATCAGGGCAATCCCGATATCGGATTGCTGACAAAATATGTGCTTGGTATGATCTACATTCCCGTATTGATGTCGTATTTCATTTCAATTCGGGGATTTGAGCACGGTCGAATGTGGATTTTCTTTATTTTGTTGCTTGCGTTTTCCGGTGATGCGGCCGCATTTTACGCGGGAAAATTGTTCGGAAAAACAAAACTCATGCCGTCAGTCAGTCCGAACAAAACCGTCGCCGGTGTTGTGGGTCTTGTTCTGGGCAGTGTAACCGCTTGCCTTGTATTCGGTTATTATTTCCTTCCGAATATTTCCGTTCTGCATGTCCTGGCTATGTCTTTTCTGGGAAGTATTATCGGGCAACTGGGCGACCTTTTTGAGTCCGAGATAAAGAGGGCGGGAGGTATCAAGGACTCAGGTAATATCTTACCCGGCCATGGGGGGATATTAGACCGGATCGATTGCCTGCTGTTTATCGCTCCATTTATATATTACTATTATGTTTTCATTGTAGGTTGAGATGAAAAATATATCCATTCTGGGATCAACCGGTTCCGTCGGCCTCAGCACTTTGGATGTGGTCAGACATCATCCTGACATGTTTCGTATCTTAGGTCTATCAGCGGGAAACAACATCGATCTTCTCAAAGAACAGATTCTGGAATTCAAACCAAAACTCGTCTCCGTTGCGACGCAAAACCTGGCCGACCAATTGTCGGCCATGCTTCCTCCGCTGCAGGACTTTTCAATTTTGAACGGCATGGAGGGATGCCGACGCTTGGCGATGCTTCCCGAGGTTGATCTGGTGGTATCCGCAATCGTGGGATCAGCGGGGCTGCTGCCGACGGTTGACGCCATTCGGCAGGGGAAGGAAATCGCTCTGGCCAATAAAGAGACACTCGTTATGGCAGGAAAAATTGTGATGACGGCCGCCAAAGACCATCGTGTTCCCATTATCCCGGTTGACAGTGAACATAGCGCCATATTTCAGTGTCTTAAAGGTAATAGCCGGAAAGACGTCAGACGGATCATTCTCACGGCGTCAGGGGGGCCCTTTCTGGGGATGTCGGCCGAGCAAATACGCCATGTGACAATCGAGGAGGCCTTGCAGCATCCCCGCTGGAAAATGGGCAGGAAAATTACCATTGATTCAGCGACCATGATGAATAAGGGGCTGGAAATATTGGAAGCAAAATGGTTGTTTGGTGTGGATTATGATGCAATCCACGTGCATATTCACCCGGAGAGCATAGTACACTCCATGGTTGAGTATCATGACGGTTCGGTGCTGGCGCAAATGGGCAAACCGGACATGAAAATACCCATTGCGTATGCCCTGGCCTATCCCAAGAGGATGAAAGCCGAGCGCAGTATATTTCTGGATTTAACGGAAATCGGTACACTGCGATTCAACAAAGCGGATCATGAACGGTATCCGGCTTTGAAACTGGCATACCGTGCCGGCCACATAGGCGGGACCTTGCCGGCAGTCATGAACGGCGCCAATGAAAAGGCTGTCGAGGCTTTCCTGCATAGCCGGATTTCATTTTATGAAATTGTAGGCTTGGTGGAAAAAGTGATGTCTGTTCATGCCGTCGTTTCAGATCCCACACTTGAAGAAATTCTCGCTGCGGACCGATGGGCCAAAGAACAAACGGAAATACTCATAAAAGAGAGGATTGACCATTGTTAGGTACAAGTATTGTATCCCTGATTATTTTGTTGGGCGTGCTCATTTTCGTTCATGAAATCGGTCATTTTCTAGCTGCCAAATATGCCGGGGTGAAAGTTCTCAAATTTTCCTTGGGGTTTGGTCCGAAAATATTCAGCAGAAAATGGGGAGAAACGGAGTACATCATTTCAATTTTTCCTTTGGGCGGCTATGTTAAATTATTGGGTGAATCGGAAACGGAAGCGGTTACGCAAGAGGATGAAGCACGATCCTTTTCCGCTAAGTCCGTCTGGAAACGGCTCATGATCGTTTTTGCCGGCCCGCTTTTCAATTTTCTTCTGGCCGTTATGATTTTCGGCTGCGTTTATATGTACGGTGTACCGGTGATGACGGCAAAAATCGGCGGTGTGCAGCCGGGATCTCCTGCGTTCCAGGGTGGAATAATCAAAGGGGATACGATCACAAAAATTAATCAGAAAAATATAGAGCGTTGGGATGATTTGTCGGAAATCATTACTAAAAGCAAAGGCGCACCTCTTAAAATCGTCTTCAGCCGAGGAACAGAAACATATGAGGTTTCAATCAAGCCTGCCTCACAAAAAGTGAAAAATATATTCGGAGAAGCGGTGAATGCGTACAAGATTGGCGTCATGCCGACTGAGGAAGTGATCACGGAGCGGTTAAATCCCTTGGCAGCCGTCTGGGAAGGAGTAAAGCATACCTGGGTGATCACCAAAATGACCCTGCTCAGCATATACAAAATGATGGAAGGGGTCATTTCACCCAAGAACTTGGGCGGACCGATTCTGATCGCCCAGCTTGCGGGGAAACAGGCACAGGAGGGGGCCATCCCCTTTCTGTTCTTTATGGCCCTGCTCAGTGTCAATCTGGGTGTACTCAACCTGTTGCCCATTCCCGTTCTTGACGGCGGGCACATCCTTTTTTTTCTTATTGAAATTGCAAAGGGAAGTCCCATCAAGGCCAAATGGCGTGAATTTGCCCAAACCGTTGGTTTTGCCATTATCATCATTCTAATGATTTTTGTTTTTTATTTCGATTTGACCAGGATTTAGAAAAACGCTTATGAAAACACTCGCCATCGATACCTCAGGAAAATCGGCCGGCCTTGCCATCGTGTCGGACGGCCGGATCTTGTATGAGCTCTTCATGAACACGGGTTTGAACCACTCGGTCGTGTTGCTTCCGGAAATAGATCATGCATTGAATGTATTGAATTTAGATTTAAAGGACTTTGATCTGTTTGTTGCCACTACCGGACCCGGATCGTTTACAGGACTGCGGATCGGATTGAGCACCTTGAAGGGCTTCGCATTAAGCCATAACAAACCCCTGGTCGGTGTATCAACCCTCGAAGCGCTGGCTTGGAATATCAATTCCGAAAATCGCATTATCTGTCCCCTGCTGAATGGTCCCATGGACGAAATCTATACGGCAATTTATCGTTATCACCCTCTCGACGGCTATGAAAGGCTTCTCGAAGAGCAGATCACGACCATTCCAAAATTGGTGGCCCACATCACAGAGCCGGTCATCTTTGTGGGCGACGGGGTGGTCCGCTGGGAAAGTTACTTGCGGAAGCAGCTTCTTGAATCGGCGCTCTTCGCACCACAACATCTTAACATATGCCGCCCCTCCATTGTCGCGGGGATTGGGATTAAAAAATATCAGCATAATCTGACGGAAGACATGCTTAGTCTGAGACCGACTTATCTGAGAGCATCGGAGGCGGAAATCAAAAATCCCGATCACAAACAAAATACCTGCGCTGATTCCTTATCTTGGCATGATGTCGGTTGACAAGTCATGGCAATTCGGATAAGAGCGTAACTGTCTTTCGGAAACGAGACATGCGAATTTCCCAAAGCGGGATCAAGGATGAAAAACAAAGCTCACGAAGCACACAGCAATATCATTGCCCGGGAAGGTGTCCCGTTCATTCTTTTTTCCCTTTGCTTGACTGTCAGCGCTTTCTTTTTCGGCGCCATGGTATCCGGCGCCGTCTTGCTTCTCATTACGGTTTTTATCGTATGTTTTTTTCGTAATCCCCAAAGAATTACCCCAGAGTATGAAAAATTGGTTATTGCTCCAGCCGATGGGAAAGTTATCAAAATCGAAGAGCTGAGCGGGAAGGAATTCCTGAGCGGGCCATGCAAGAAAATCAGTATTTTTATGAATGTATTTAATGTGCATGTTAACCGTATCCCCTACTCGGGTCATGTCGAACTCATTCGCTATCAAAAAGGGAAATTCTTTTCCGCCAATCTTGATAAGGCCTCGACGGATAACGAGCGAAATATCATAAAAATCAAGGGTGACGACGGCGGTGAAATGCTGGTGGTACAGATCGCCGGGTTGATTGCCAGAAGAATTGTCTGCTGGATTGGCGAAGGAATGTATGTTAGAAAAGGCGAAAGATTCGGGTTAATCCGTTTCGGTTCGTGCGTTGAATTATATCTGCCGGTGGATTGTTTGATCTCGGTAACAGTCGGAGATAAAGTAATCGCTGGCGAAACGCCCATAGGATGCATGAAATGACAATGGATCCAACAAACAGAAGACAAAAAATGCGTAAAGGGATTTATATCCTGCCGAATTTATTCACCACAGCCAATCTTCTCTGCGGGTTTTATTCGATTATTATCGCCATGAAAGGAGATTACTTCATGGCGGCGGTACCGCTTCTGATTGCCTTTGTCATGGATGGCTTGGATGGAAGAATCGCCCGTTTCACAAATACGACGAGCAAATTCGGCGCGGAATACGATTCCCTGTCTGATTTGGTTGCCTTTGGCGTTGCTCCGGCCATTTTGGTTTACACGTGGGGGTTGACCGAATTCGGAAAATGGGGTTGGATTGCGGCTTCCCTGTTCGTAATCTGTGGCGCCCTGCGTTTGGCGCGTTTCAACGTACAGATCGGTATTATCGAAAGCAAGGTC
>CAYOYJ010000068.1:0-13243 GCA_964408155.1 uncultured Syntrophales bacterium | reverse complement strand
TGTTTTCACCGAAAAGTTCGACGGTTTCCTTAATTTTGGCGGCGATGGTGTCGATCGCCTCATCCCAGCTTATTTCAACGAAATGGCCGTTGCCGTGCCCCCGGCCGCCGACACGTTTCAGGGGTCTGATGATGCGGGTCGGGGCGTCGATCTCGCCTTTCCAGGAGTGCCCCATGACACAGGGGCGTTGTTGGACCATGCCCTGGGCGATCTGCTCACCCGTCAAATATGCGTCTTCCCGTCCCCGGTTGGCATTGATGCTGTCGTCAGTTTCGATGGCCGTCAGCCTGCCGTTTTTCGTACGGACCTTCAGGATGCAGTTGGCATCCCAGCAGCCGTTCTGCGTACAGCAGGTGTACGTGAGCTTTTCTCCTTCATGCCGATCCATTAAATCCCGGATCAATTTTTCCCGGTTCATGACTTAAATACCCTCCTGTCTCAATCCGCCAGCCCGACCACCGTCTATAAACATCAAAACCGTAATCGTCGTCATGGCAAAAAACCTTTATGCCCTTTTCGTTGAGCAACATAAAAACCCTGCTCGCAACCCGAAGGTCCTTTCCGAGGTGCCGGGCAAAAATTCTTTTCATGTCAACATACCGTTATTATGAGTATCTTCGAAGAGCTTATCCTTAAGCGACGCGAAGAATGACTTCGCCCTTAAGCCGGTTATTACAACACCGTCCCGCAGGCCGGAATCCGGTCCTTTTAAAAATCCATTTTTCCCTTCGAGAAGATGGTTGGAGTCAGGCGAATTGCTTTCTGCACATCTCCCCCTAATGACCCGATAAAAATCGGCATGGAGTATACGAACATGTCCTCTGTCCGTCAAGGTGTGTTTGGTCAGTACTCCACACCTTTTTGTGCCGGGAAGCCTTTGAGTGATCCGTGTTTTAGGCATGCCATGACGGTGACCGTATCAGCCGCTTTAATCAGGGCTTCCGGCGCGCCGCGACCTGTCAGAACCCAGGTGGTCTCGGGAGGTGTGCTTTCGATCAGTCGCAGGACATCTTCCGTCTCAATCAGATTCAAGGCACAGGCGATGCAGATTTCATCCAAAACGACGAGGCCATAGGAGCCCTGCTTCAGTTTTTCTTCGACAACCGTCAGGCCCCTGCGGGCGGCTTCACGGTGCGCAATAAAGGATTCATCACTTTCGGCGGGAACAAATCCCCGGCCCACCTGCAGAAAATCCACTTGAGGCAGATGCGAAATGGCCGCCCGTTCACCCGTACAGGTTTCTTTTTTGATGAATTGGATGACGAGGACCCGCAAGCCATGTCCTGCAGATCGGAGCGCCATGCCCAAGGCGGCGGTGGTCTTGCCTTTGCCATCACCGGTAAACAAAAGAATACGTCGGGAAGCGCTCATGTGATCACTCCTGCCAGAAAAAATTTCTCCCGTGGAATCGGGGACAAGGGTATTTGCCCAGGTTTCGCTTCAAGAATGAAAGAAATACCTTCAGACCCATTTTATGGATGGCAAGATCGTCAATTCCGTAGATAAGACAGGGTCATGGGGTCTTATCGGTCGATGCTCGACAAACCAGATAGGGTTCGTTCTCGACCAGATAACCGAGTTCGTCCTGAAAAACCTGGGGAGCGATACCGGCCGTGGCGGCAAACTTCGCCAGATTGTAGGGATCTGTGAAATCATCCCGGGAAAGCCGAATCATGTAACGCCGTGCGATGGCGTATCGCGTCGATTCGATATCGACCATGCGGATTCTCGCCCGTCCGGTTTCCCGGTCGATCATTTTTTCAAAGGGGATGGGGAGGAAATGTCCGCCTTCCAGAGAGATCATGACGGCGTTGCCCCCCTCCAGAATGTGCTTGGCGGCGCAATAACCCAGATCCCGGGTGTATTCCATATCCAAAGGAATCGGATCGGCGCAGCGCAGTTCGTAACCGATATTTTTGGCCACGATGGTGGCCTTGAGGCGGAAATCCCGCAGCCTTCTTTCCACGAGTCGCTTGAGAATTTCACCGATATTCACTTCGGCAATCCGGATATTGCCGTGTTCGTCCTTTTCAATTTCCTCGATCTCTGCCAGGTCTTCGTGGGCCATGTCCAGCACGAGTCCCTCGGCGATGACGGCCACGCCGTCCTGGTGGCCGTAGCTCATCCTTTTAATAATCGCTCCGGCCAGGGTATCGACAATGGCCTTCATGCGGATCTGCCGGCAGGCAAACTCCTCCGGCAGCAGGGTTAAAGTGGCCCCGGCGGCTTTGCCGATGCCCAGGGCAAGATGCCCCGCCTTGCGCCCCATAGTGATGACAAAGTACCAGCGGGATGTGGTCTGGGCATCCACCATGAGATTTTTGACGATTTCCACGCCGTAATGCCGCGCCGTCTGATATCCGAAGGTGTCAACATAAGGCGGCAGGTCGAGATCGTTGTCGATGGTTTTGGGGATATGAACCACCCGGATACGGCCGTGGGCCTTTTCTTCAAGCAGCATGGCCGAATAGGCCGTGTCGTCACCGCCGATGGTGATCAACTGGGAGACGTCCAGGCGCAGAAGCGAAATGATGGCGTTTTCCAGCTTGACGGGATCGGTAGTGGGATTGGAACGGGAAATGCCGAGAAAGGAACCGCCGCGGAAATGAATGCGACTGACCGACTCGATGTTCAAGGGGATCACATGGTCGATGTTGCCCTCCATGATCCACTTGAACCCGTCCCGGATGCCGATGACCTCGACTCCCTCGAGTTCACTCCGGATGGTGGCGGCGCTGATCACACTGTTGATACCCGGCGCCGGTCCTCCGCCGACGAGCAGGGCCAGTTTTTTATGCGGTGTCACGCTGCCACCTCTTTTCAAAACGGACGGCTACGTCCTGGTTGATCTTCTGTACGGAAAAACTATAACCAGTACGGAATATTAGGTCAAGAGATAAGATAATTTTCCCAACAAGTGCTTGACTTTTCGCCGAAGAATCATGTATGTTCGCCCCCGAAATTTTACCGAATCATACTTTACCAGGGGCAAAATTTGTGGTTCGGGTTTTTCCTGGGGATGTAGCTCAACTGGGAGAGCGCGGCGTTCGCAATGCCGAGGTCAGGGGTTCGATCCCCCTCATCTCCACCAGAACATAGTCCGATGATGTCCATCGGAGTTCAAAACCCGCTAGAAATAGCGGGTTTTTTCTTGTCAGTAATCCGATCAAGTGCTATAAAGTTTATCAAAATCCAGGGTCTTTGGGGGCTGATCAGATACCTATCAGCCCCCAAAGAAATTATCGGCCCCCAAAATGACCGACCCCCAAAGGAGGTTTTGGATATGCCGAAAAGGATTGCACCGTTTAAGCCTTGATCCGATTTTCGCAGGCTTTGCTTCAGCTTTCAACCACAACTATTTACAAAATTAGCCGCTACCTTTCATTTGTTTTTCCATTTAATTAGTAGTATCGTCCTCACGATTTTCAACAAGATGGCCTATCCCGTATAATAATCGTCTTCATCTTCGACACTGACGCACAAAGGGGGATATACGTTATGGCTGGATCTGTAAAAAACAACTCTGGGGCCACCGTCGGCTACGAAGCTCAACTCTGGCTGATGGCCGATGCACTCCGCGGCTCAATGGACGCCGCTGAGTACAAGCATGTTGTCCTTGGCCTCATCTTCTTGAAGTACATCTCCGACGCCTTCGAAGAACAGCACGCCAAGCTTGTGGCCGAGCAGTCGAGTGGCGCTGATCCCGAAGATCCCGACGAATACCGTGCGCTTTCCATTTTCTGGGTGCCACCTGAAGCACGCTGGCAGCACCTGAAGGCGCAGGCGCGTCAAAGTACCATCGGCCAGCTTGTGGACGACGCCATGGCCGGTATCGAGCGAGACAACCCGGCGCTCAAAGGCGTGCTACCCAAAGACTACGCCCGCCCTGCCCTCGATAAGACCCGCCTCGGCCAACTCATCGACATGATCAGCAACATTAAGATCGGCGATGAGGCCAGCCGTGCCAAAGATGTGCTGGGCCGCGTCTACGAATACTTCCTCTCTCAGTTCGCCAGCGCCGAGGGCAAGAAGGGCGGTGAGTTCTACACGCCGCGCTGTGTCGTCAAGGTCCTGGTCGAAATGCTGGAGCCCTACCGCGGCCGTGTTTACGACCCCTGCTGCGGCTCCTCGGGTATGTTCGTTCAATCGGTTGATTTTATCCGCGCGCACGCCAAGGGAAACGGCAACGGTGGTAAAATCAAGGCCGACATCTCGATCTACGGCCAGGAGTCAAATTATACCACTTGGCGGCTGGCTAAGATGAACCTTGCTATCCGTGGTATCGACGGCCAGATCGCCCACGGCGACACCTTCCATAACGACCGCCATCCTGATCTCAAGGCTGACTTCATCCTCGCCAATCCTCCATTCAATGTTTCCGACTGGGGTGGTGAGCGCCTGGCGGGCGACAAGCGATGGCAGTACGGCGTGCCGCCAGCCGGCAATGCCAACTTCGCCTGGGTGCAGCACATCGTGCACCACCTCGCGCCTTCAGGAGTGGCCGGCTTCGTACTCGCCAACGGTTCGATGTCGTCGAACCAGTCGGGGGAAGGCGAAATCCGCAAGTCCCTTATTGAGGCCGACCTCGTGGACTGCATGGTCGCCCTGCCGGGACAGCTTTTCTATTCGACGCAGATCCCGGTGTGCCTTTGGTTCCTGGCGCGCGACCGCAAGGATGGTAAGTTCCGGGACCGCCGTGGGCAGGTGCTCTTCATTGACGCCCGAAAGCTCGGTCGTATGGTAGACCGTACCCACCGCGAGCTGACCGACGAGGACATCAAGCGTATCGCCGACACCTACCACGCCTGGCGCGGCGAGAGGGAAGCGGGTAAATACGCCGATGTGCCCGGCTTTTGCAAAAGCGCCGCTTTGGAGGAGGTGCGCAAGCACGGCCACGTGCTGACCCCCGGCCGCTATGTCGGCGCCGAAGCGCAGGAGGACGACGGCGAGCCGTTCGAAGAAAAGATGCAGCGGCTCACCGCGGCGTTACGTGAACAACAAGTCGAGGCCGCGAAGCTCGATGCCACAATTGCCGCCAACCTTAAGGAGCTTGGGTATGGGGGGTGAGTGGCGAGACGTCACGATTGAGAGTGTTGCATCACGCATCGCGATGGGACCGTTCGGATCAGACATCAAGACCGACAACTTCGTCCCATCAGGCGTGCCAGTAATACGCGGCATTAACCTCACATCGGGGCGGTTCCGCGCTGCGGACTTCGTCTTCTTGACGGAAGAGAAGGCTGATGAACTCGCCAACGCTAATGCATTCACAGGCGATCTAGTCTTTACACATCGAGGGACACTCGGTCAGGTAGGTCTTGTTCCTGCGACCCCCTACCCACGGTATGTGGTTTCTCAGAGCCAGATGAAATTGACGTGCGCCCCAGAGAAGGCAGACCCGCTCTTCCTGTACTACTTCTTTAAGTCTCCAGTGGGTCAGCACTCGCTCTTGATGAATACTTCTCAAACTGGGGTACCGGCGATCAGCCGTCCTGTCACATCACTCAAGGCGATCCGTCTATCGCTTCCGGACCTCCGAGAACAGCGCGCCATCGCCCACATCCTTGGCACACTGGACGACAAGATCGAGCTGAACCGGCGGATGAGTGAGACACTGGAACAGATGGCCCGAGCGTTGTTCAAATCATGGTTCGTGGACTTTGACCCGGTCCGAGCCAAAGCCGAAGGCCGCAACCCAGGTCTTCCTAAACATCTCGCCGATCCCTTCCCCGACCGCTTTGTCGACTCCGAACTCGGCGAGATTCCGGAGGGGTGGAAAGTCAAGAGTCTCGACCAGATCGCACGGTTTCTTAATGGTCTTGCCCTGCAGAAATACCCCCCGGCTGGTGATCGATCGCTGCCAGTGATCAAGATCACCCAGCTCAGATCCGGACGAACTGATGATGCAGATCGTGCAAGCGCCGATCTCGATCCCGACTTTGTCGTCACTGACGGAGACATCCTTTTCTCGTGGTCTGGGTCCCTTGAATGTGTGCTATGGGCAGGAGGGACAGGAGCCTTGAATCAACACCTGTTCAAGGTAACGTCATCGAAGTACCCACGATGGCTGTGCTATTTCGCAGTGCACCATCACTTGGACGACTTCCGACACATTGCGGCTGGCAAGGCGACAACTATGGGACATATCCAGCGCTACCATCTCTCCGATGCCAAGATCGTAGTCCCAGACGAAGCAGTTATGTTTGAGACCGATCTGTTTATTACCCCCCTGTTCGAGAGTCTGTGGAAGCGCGAGTTAGAATCCCGCACCCTTGCTGCCCTGCGTGACGCGCTCCTTCCCAAGCTCATCTCCGGCGAGCTGCGAGTAAAGGATGCAGAGAAGTTCAGCGGGAGGATGGTGTAATGACAAACACCGCACCCTCATCACCCTTTATCATGCATGGCGCCCGTGATGCCTTCACAGCCGGTCTGGTACACATTGAAGAGCAAGTGCTGAGCATTGAGCAGGCGGTTGTGAGCAACCCAGCGCTGGCATTTGACCTCGCGCGAACGCTGGTAGAAACGGTTTGCCGCACAATCCTAAGCGATCGCAATGTCCAGTACAGCCCAGATGACGATTTGCCCAAGCTGTTGAAGACCGCGAGCAATCATCTGCCATTTCTGCCAGCCAGTGCGAGCGGTGAGTCGGAAGTGCGCAAGAGCCTCGTCCAGACCCTTAATGGCTTGAGCACAGCGATCCATGGGATCTGTGAACTGCGCAACCAGTGCGGTTTTGCTTCGCATGGTTCGGACAAGCCTCGGCCAGTGATGGAGTCGGTTCAGGCATTGATGGCGGCAGAAGCGGCCGACACCATCGTAGGTTTCCTGTACCGAATTCATCGCCAGGATCGCACACCACTGCATTCGCCGCGCGCGCTGTACGACGACAACCCGGCTTTCAATGAGTCCGTGGACGAAACCCACGGAATGGTTCGTATCTTTGACATCGAACTCCGGCCCAGCGAAGTGCTTTTCCAGATGGAACCGGAGAGCTACCGGATATACTTAACTGAGTATGATGAGGACGCAGAACGCGCCGCGGCCAGCACAGATACCTCACTGGAGGACGTAACATGACCGGACTTGGCATCACTGAATCCATGTTGCCCAGGCCGCGCTCGCCTGGCTGGAAGCCACCGGCTGGCTGATCCACTACGGCCCGGACATCGCACCCGACATGCCCACTGCTAAGTGGCACGACTACGGCGGGGTGGCCCGGGTCCAGTGTCTGCACGATGGCTTTTGCCTAAGCGCATCTCAGATGATCTGCCCATGAAGAACGCGAAAAGGATATCAGAAAGGTTATGAGCAAAGAAAGGAAGTTGACATGATCAATGTATGGTGTGTTCGTGCCGACAGCGGCCAGTTCGCAGAGCACTTCCTTCGCGGAGGTTATGCTGGCATTGGTTGGACCGAGATTGCGCAGGATCTTGGGGATATTCACTCTCGAGAAGAACTCTACCCGTTGGTACGCACCGCCTTTCCGGACATCCATAGTCCGATCGTGATCGGCAACTACGTTGGGCAGATCGCGCGCTTCTTGTTGGAGATTCATGGAGGTGACTACATCATCACGCCGGCGCTCGACACCGAGTGGCTGTACTGGGGCAAGGTCGAGCCCGACCCGTCATACTTTTACGCGACCACTGACGACGGCTGCCGATATCGGCACCGCCGGCGGGTTAAATGGGGCAAAGAACGGCTCAAGCGTGGCGATTTCTCCGTTCCCTTCCAGAACACGATCCGCTCGTCGCTTACGGTGTTCGCGGTATCACAGCGCGAGGAATTTCTTGCCGCCATTGGCAGTGCGGAGAAGGGCACTAAAGGGACACCGCAATACGACTCCTACCGGGTCGTGCTGGAAAGGGTGCTTGAGCTGGACAACAAGGAGTTCGAGATCCTCGTCGGCCACCTGCTCACTGCCCTCGGCTTCGAAGGTTCGGAGGTAACGGGCAAGACTGGCGACGGCGGTGTGGACGCGACCGGTGAACTGAATGTGGCTAACATGGCCAAGGTTAAAGTCTTTGTGCAGGCCAAACGCTACAAGTTAGGTTCAAGGATCAGTGCGGGCACAGTGCGCCAACTCCGGCAGGCGATTCCCTTCGGCGGCCAGGGCGCGTTCATCACTACCGCTGACTACCAGGGAGCAGCGGCCGATGTGGCGCTGGAGGCAGGCTTTCCTCGCATAGGACTGATCAACGGCCGCCAGCTTGTAGACTTATTGATCGAGCATTGGGACGATATTCCCTCAGAGTTTCGTGAGCGACTCGGGCTTAAACCGGGGTTGGTGCGAGCATGAATGCCTTTACTGAATCTATTGTTGAACAGGCCACACTTGCCTGGTTTGAGTCTATTGGCTGGCGCGTCGTTCATGGTCTGGACATCGCACCCGACATGCCTGCATCTGAACGCCAAGATTATGGCCAGGTGGTCCTTGTTCAACGACTGCGTGACGCCCTGGCGAGACTCAACCCCACACTGACTGCCGATGCGCTGGAAGATGCGTTCCGCAAGCTCACACGGCCTGAGGGGACCGATCTGATCCAGCGAAACCGTGCCCTGCACCGCCTGCTGGTAAACGGTGTCACTGTCGAATATCGTACACACGAAGGCGAGATCCGAGGTGCACAGGCCCAGGTAGTCGACTTCGATGAGCCGGAAAACAATGACTGGCTCGCCGTCAATCAGTTCAGTGTAATGGAGAACAAGCACAGCCGGCGCCCGGATGTGGTCCTGTTTGTCAACGGCCTGCCTCTGGCGGTGCTGGAGCTCAAGAACGCGGCCGACGAGGGCGCTACGATCTGGACGGCGTTCCATCAACTCCAGACCTATAAGGTCGAAATTCCATCACTCTTTGCCACCAATACTGTTCTTATCGCCTCTGATGGGGTCGAAGCGCGAATCGGCACCCTCTCCGCCGGTCGGGAGTGGTTTAAACCCTGGCGGACGATCCACGGCGAAACACTGGCTCCCAGTACAATTCCGGAGATGCAGGTATTGATTGAAGGATTGTTTGCGAAGCGCCGCTTCCTCGATCTTATACGCGATTTTCAAGTGTTCGAGGATGATGGAGGCCGGATTATCAAAAAGATGGCAGGCTACCATCAATTCCATGCAGTGCAGGCTGCGGTGCAGGAGACGCTGCGCGCAGCGGAGCTTGTATACGAGCACCGGGCGGAAGATGAAGGCCGATATGAGTCAGGACGTAAGCCCGGCGGCAGGCCGGGTGATCGGCGCGTGGGTGTTGTCTGGCACACACAGGGATCAGGCAAAAGCTTGACCATGGCGTTTTACGCGGGGCGTATTATTCGGGAGCCCGCAATGGGAAACCCCACGCTCGTCGTATTGACCGACCGTAATGACCTCGACGATCAGCTCTTCGGTACCTTTTCGCGCTGCCAGGAACTCTTGCGCCAGCCGCCGGTGCAAGCTGATTCTCGAGCGCACCTGCGCGAACTGCTGTCCGTGGAAGCGGGTGGCGTTGTCTTTACCACCATCCAGAAGTTCTTTCCGGAAGAGAAAGGTGACCGACACCCGACACTCTCCGAGCGTCGTAACATCGTTGTGATCGCCGATGAGGCGCACCGGAGCCAATATGACTTCATCGACGGTTACGCTCGCCATATGCGGGACGCGTTGCCGCGTGCCTCATTCATTGGCTTCACCGGCACTCCGATTGAATTGGCGGACGCCAACACACGGGCGGTGTTCGGTGATTATATCAGCGTCTACGACATCCAGCGCGCAGTCCAGGACGGGGCGACGGTACCGATTTACTACGAAAGTCGTCTGGCTAAGCTCGCACTCGATGAATCAGAACGCCCCAAGATCGATCCCGACTTCGAAGAGGCGACAGAGGGCGAGGAGGTCGAGCGTAAGGAAAAACTCAAAACCAAGTGGGCACAGCTTGAGGCCGTGGTCGGTGCGGAAAAGCGGCTCACCATTGTTGCACAGGACATAGTGGAACACTTCGAGAAGCGCCTGGAAGCCATGGACGGCAAAGCATTGGTGGTCTGCATGAGCCGTCGCATCTGTGTAGAATTATACCGTGAGCTGGTCAAGCTCCGTCCCGAATGGGACCACCAGGATGACGACGACGGTATTGCCAAAGTGGTTATGACCGGTTCGGCCTCCGATCCAATAGATTGGCAGGGACACATCCGTAACAAGCCACGGCGTGAAGCATTGGCCAATCGCTTCCGTGATCCGAATGATCCGCTTAAACTGGTGCTGGTGCGTGATATGTGGTTGACCGGATTCGATGCGCCGAGTCTTCATACCATGTATCTGGACAAGCCGATGCGTGGACATGGCTTAATGCAGGCGATTGCGCGCGTCAACCGCGTTTTCAAGGACAAACCCGGCGGGTTGGTGGTGGACTATTTGGGACTGGCCCACGAACTCAAGGCCGCACTTGCTACATATACTGAAAGTGGTGGTACGGGTAGTACCGCCCTTGATCAGGAGGAAGCGGTCGCTTTAATGATGGAGAAGTACGAGGTCTGCTGTGGTCTGTTCGGTCCAATCACGACACCGGCCGGTGTCGCGCCGGGTTTTGACTGGTCAAAGTGGACAACGGGCACACCACCGGAACGATTGGCACTCCTTCCGGCGGCTCAGGAGCATGTGCTGCAACAGGAGAATGGTAAGGACCGCTGCATTCAGGCTGTACGTGAGCTGAGTCAGGCCTTCGCGTTGACTGTTCCGCATGAAGAGGCACTGCGAATACGAGACGATGTGGCGTTTTTCCAGGCTGTCCAGGCTGTGCTCGCCAAACGAGCACCGGGTGAGGCTCGACCGGAAGAGGAACTCGACCATGCAGTTCGTCAGATTATTTCACGCGCAGTGGCGCCGGAAGGTGTGGTGGATATTTTTGCAGCGGCGGGGCTTCAAAAACCGGACATTTCTATTCTATCAGAGGAGTTTCTGGCCGAAGTGCGTGGTATGCCTCAACGCAACCTGGCAGTTGAACTGCTGCAAAAGCTGTTAAAGGGGGAACTCGCGATTCGGCGGAAGAAGAATGTAGTGCAGGCGCGCTCGTTCGCCGAAATGCTGGAGCAGACCATCCGTCGCTACCAGAACCGCGCCATCGAGGCGGCACAGGTGATCGAGGAACTGATCGCCTTGGCGAAAGAGATGCGAGAGGCAAACGCACGCGGCGAGTCCCTGGGACTTTCAGAGGACGAACTGGCGTTCTACGATGCACTGGAAACGAACGACAGTGCGGTGAAGGTGTTAGGGGATGAAACTCTGCTGAAGATCGCTCGTGAGTTGGTCGAAACCGTGCGAAACAACGTGACGATCGACTGGACATTACGGGAAAACGTCCGAGCTCAACTTCGTGTCCTGGTAAAGCGCATTCTCCGGAAGTATGGTTATCCACCGGATAAGCAGGAAAAGGCGACTCAGACAGTCCTGGAACAGGCGGAGATGCTCTGCGAGGAGTGGGTATAGAGCGAACAAAAGGAATTATGACGGTTACTGAGCGTATAAAGGTAGAGAATAGTTTCTCCTTTCTTTGCCACGAACCACATAATTAAACTGGATCGTCTAATATATGAAGTTGCCCCTATTTTCCGATAACGTAGCTGAAACAATAAAAGTTTCTTGAAGGAAAAACAAAGGTGTATATTTTTATTTGGGGATATATTTGGGTATACGAACAGAAAGTCATTAATAAATAATTCTATAAATACAATATATTAAGCATGTTATTTGATAGACCTCATCAAGCGTGGTTTCCATTTTGGAGCCGCCCTTTTATACGACCTTGTTCATGTCAGCCGCTTTGACTGTTGCCTCTCCAACCCGTTCCGGCACTTTTTTATGCGGATCCCTTCGGCTCGATGTTTTTGAGATAATCCTCGATACACCGTTCGTTTAGCGCCGTTTCATCCAATTTGGCCCGGAAAGACTCGACCATGTAGACGATCTTGGTGATGACCAGGTCGCGTATCAGGTATTTCACGGCATATTCCTGGGAAGATGTCAGGTCTTTAAGTTCCAATAAGTCGAATATGCCGCTGATCTGAGGATTGACCCGGCCGTGGATCTTTTCCTGGAGGGACGTCAGTTCACCGTCCTTTTTAGCTCCCCAGACGGCGGGAACGATATAGGTGATCGGCTCCGCCAGCAGTTCCATCCGGAAAGAACTGAAGATATCCCAGGCCGTCTTGTCGATACGCACACTGATCGTATTAGCCGGAACCAGAATATTTTCCGTCTCTTTTTTGGACTTGCCCCTGAAAATCGAGAATTTCTTCAGCATATTCATGATGTTGTCCCCGATACGTACTCACATGCCATCTCAAAAGCGGGACATACCAGGGCTTGGCTGCCTCACTTTCCGTAAATTCTGGCGTAATGCCGGCGCTTTCTCTTTTTCCAGTTGCCTTTTTCATAGGCATAGGCGGCCAAAATTGGAACGACCGATGTCGCCTCGGCGTAAACCATCTGTTCGTAGGTCGTGTCGACCTTCCCCCAGGAGGACGCCTCCTTCAGGGTCGAACTGGAACAGGCCCCGTCACGGACGTCGGCGACGGTAATCTGGATGGCGTACTGGTGCATGGGCACTTCTTTCCCCAGCACTTCCGCGCAGATAACCGTATCCTGAACGAAGTTCTTGGGGACGCCGCCGCCGATCATGAGAAGCCCGGAAGTCGGCGCCTGCATCTTGATCTTTGTTAATTCCAGAAAGTCTTTCACCGAATCAATGGAGACATGTTTGTCCGGATGGCTGACCTGGTGCAGGACCAAACCGAATCCGGCGCTGCTGTCGGAGAAGGCGGGACAGAAAATCGGAACGTCGTTTTCGTAGGCGACCTGAACGAGGGAGGTTTTCTTTTTCGCCTTCTTCGTCAGGTACTTGCCCATCTCCGAGATAAATTCCCGGGACGAATAAGGCCGCGGTTCGAGGTTGTCGGCGATAAGACCGACGGTCTTGTCACAGACCTGCAACTGTTCCTCGTCGATATAGGTGTCGTAGATCCGATCGATGTAAAGGCGACGCAGTTCCTGGTCGTCCACGTTCGGCGTGCCCTGATAGTGCTTGAAGCCCAGGGCCTCAAAGAAATCCATGTCGACAATGGATGCGCCGGTGGCGACGACGGCATCGACCATGTTGTATTTGACAAGGTCCGAGTAGACCTGCATGCATCCGGCGGCACTGGTAGAACCGGCAATGGTCAGGAAAATGGTGCAGCCCGGATCGGCCAGCATCCGGTTGTAAATGTCGGCGGCGTTG
>CAYOYJ010000067.1:0-13426 GCA_964408155.1 uncultured Syntrophales bacterium | reverse complement strand
CCGGCAGCCGCGGCATTTCAACCGGTGACCGGCTGCGCTTTCTCGGACATCCCATGCGGGTTGCCACAGGGGACAATCTGCTGGGACGTGTATTCAGCGGCAGCGGACTCCCCCTGGACGGCGGGCCACCGCTGTATGATCGGCTTGTCGATCTTCAAGGACCGTCGGTCAATCCGGTCAAGCGAATCATTCCGAATAAAATGATCCGGACGGGAATTCCCATGATCGATGTTTTTAATACTTTGGTCGAGTCCCAGAAGATACCGATCTTTTCCATCGCCGGTGAACCTTACAACGATCTTCTGGCCCGAATTGCCATCCAATCGGAAGTTGATGTCATCATCCTGGGCGGAATCGGCCTGAAACATGACGATTATCTCTTTTTCCGCGAGACATTTGACATCCATGGCGCCAGCACCCGGACCGTATACTTCATGCATACCGCCGCCGATCCGGTCGTCGAAAGTCTTCTGATTCCTGATATGTCCCTGGCTGTGGCCGAGCAGTTTGCCATTCAAGGAAACCGTGTCCTGGTTATTTTAAACGATATGACGAACTTCGCCGACGCCATCAAGGAAGTGTCCATCACCATGGAACAGATTCCCTCCAACCGCGGCTATCCGGGGGATCTCTATAGCCAACTGGCTGCACGCTATGAAAAGGCCGTCGATTTCGAAGGAGCCGGTTCAATCACCATCTTAGGCTTGACAACCATGCCAGGTGATGACGTGACGCATCCGGTTCCCGATAATACCGGTTATATCACCGAAGGGCAGTTCTACCTCAAAAACGGCGTCATTGAACCATTTGGCTCTCTAAGTCGTCTAAAACAGAACGTCAATGGTGACACCCGTGATGATCATCGCACGATCATGGACACGATGATTCAGCTTTTTGCCATGTATCGGGGAACTCTCGAAAAGCAGTCCATGGGTTTCCAGATGAGCAACTGGGATAAAAAACTCCTTCGTTACGGCGTTGCCTTCGAGCAACAGATGATGTCCCTGGCGGTAAACATGACTCTTGAGAAAGCGCTGGATCAGGGATGGCAGATCCTTGCCGATTGTTTTGATCCTCAGGAGACGGGCATCAAGCAGTCCATACTGGACGGACACTGGCCGCGACAATCGGCATAGCAGCCATGACAAAAATCAAATTCACTCAAGGAGAGCTCAAGCGACAGCGGGACCTGCTGAAACAATACGAGCGTTTCCTGCCGACCCTGCAGCTAAAGAAACAACAGCTTCAACTCGAGCTGAACAATCAGATCCTTGCCCTCGAAACATACCGGAGCCGGAGGGATCAAATGACCCAGGAAATCATTGTGTGGATGGGCCTTCCGGAAGAATCAAAAATCATCATGAACGAGATCGTGATACCCAGGCAGGTTTTTATAACGTCACGAAACATTGCCGGCGTCGACATTCCGGTTTTTGATCGCGTTGAATTTGGGCCAATCGAATATGATCTTTTTTCAACGCCGCTTTGGCTTGACCACGCCACAAAATTATTTATGGATTATATTGCGCTTCTCTTTCAGGTCGAGGCATTGCAGCAAGGGATGGAGCTTCTCAAGCGTGAACTCCTCATCACAACTCAGCGGGTCAACCTCTTTGAGAAGATCAAAATACCCGAGACGCAGGAAAACATTCGTCTGATCAAGATCTATATCGGCGACCAGCTGGCGGCAAGCATCGGGCGGAGCAAGCTGGTCAAACGTCGCAGCAAGGTCCGTGTCCGGAAGGTGGCCTGATGATCGTGCCCATGAAAAAAATCTTTATTATTGTCCGGGCCGCTGAATCGACTTCCGTTTTGGATCGGATTGCCGATATGGGCGTTCTGCATGTGAATCATCTGAATCCCCCTCAGGGATCAAACCTGGAAACACTGCGGGAAAACATCTCCCTGCTGGAGCAGGCTGTCGGCATCATCCAGTCCGAGATGACGAACGATGTCAAGGATGTCATGGCCAATCCGGAAGACCCTCTCGTGTCGGCCCAGGAAATATTCGACCTCAAACATCAGAACAAGATGCTCCAGGAGGAAATATCGCGCCTTGCAGGAGAAATCTCTCATTGGGCAAAATGGGGTGATTTCAGCCCCGAGGATATAGCCGAATTGGCGAAAAAAAACCTCATGGTCCGTCTCTATCTGATCAAACCCGATCAGATGAAAAAAATTCCGGCGGATGCCATTGTACGTGAATTATTTCGGGAAGGACCATATGTCGGTTGCGCTGTAATCTCGACAATTCCTCTCTCCCTGCCTTTCCCCGATGCCGGCCTGCCCGCTTATTCCCTTTCAAAGTTGAACGATCTCCTCAATGACGCAAGACAGAAGATCGATGTCAACAGCAACCGAATCCGTCAGGCTTGCAGTGGAATCGATGCCATGAAGAAATTGAGGGTTCGCTTGTTCAAGGAGCTTGAACTGGAAGAGGCCGTCTCCGGGATGGGTAAATTCGGTACCTTGACCGTGTTTTCAGGTTATACGCCGATTGACAAGGTGGAAAACCTGGCCGAATCGGCCGCCCGTCAGCGGTGGGGGTTCTTTGCCACGGAACCGGATGAAGAAGATGCGGTGCCGACCCAGCTCGTCAATAACCGGCTCGTCAACATCATGCAGCCCCTGTTCCGCTTTATCGAACTGGTACCCGGCTACCGTGAACTGGACATGAGTCCGATCTTCTTTATTTTCTTCAGTTTATTTGTTGCTTTACTCGTCAACGACCTGGGGTACGGTCTGGTTGTTTTTTCCCTGACCTTTTTCGCTCAGCGAAAATGGGGTAATTTATTATCCGATCAGACCCTTTTTCATTTCTTCTATTTCCTCAGCGGCGCCACGGCGCTGATGGGTGTTTTGAGCGGAACCTTTTTCGGCCAGGCTTGGCTTCCGGACTGGGTTCACCCGGTGATCCCGGCCTTGCGTGACGATACGAGCGTTCAGATGCTGTGCTTTTTCATCGGAGCGACGCATCTGACCATCGGCCATTGCTGGCAGATGGTTTTGAAATGGCCTCGCCTGAACATGCTGGTCGATTTGGGGTGGATATCGATCATCTGGTGCTCGGTTTTTGTTGCCAACACGCTTATTCTGGGCAAACCGCTTGCATGGTTTGTCGTTTATCTCTTTGCTTTCGGAACGATTCTGATTTTGTTTTTCACGGAGACACAAAAAAGCTTACTTCGTAATTTCGGTGAAGGTCTCGGTAACTATCTTTTCAATGTTATGAATAATTTTACCGATGTTGTTTCCTACATCCGTCTTTTTGCCGTCGGGCTGGCCGGTGTTTCCGTTGCGGATGCGTTCAATCGCATGGCTGCCGGAATCGGTTTTGACGGCGTCTTTTCCGCCTTGATCGCGATATTCATCATTCTGTTCGGACACAGCCTCAATATCCTTTTGAGTCCCATGTCGATTCTGGTACACGGTGTGCGTTTAAATGTCCTGGAATTCTCGAACCATGTAGATGTGAAATGGTCCGGAGTCATGTATAACCCTCTCAGAAAAGGAGAATAAATATGGATACTGGTTTTATTGCCCAGTTAAGAGATCTGGGACCGCTTGCAGCACTGTCATTTGCCGCCATGGGTTCGGCTTTAGGCGCCGGCGAAGCGGGTATGGCCGCCATCGGAGCCTGGAAAAAGAATTTTTCGCAAAACAAGGCCGCTTCCTTTATTCTGGTTGCGTTTGTCGGTGCGCCCCTGACCCAGACCATTTACGGCATGATTCTCATGAACAAAATGGCCGAATACGCCCTGAAAGGTTTTTTCCTCTGGGGTACCGGTATCGTGGCGGGAGTTGCCATTGGTCTGTCTGCCTGGATGCAAGGCAAGGCGGCGGCCTGTGCCTGTGATGCCTTGGGTGAAACCGGCAAAGGCTTCGGCAATTATATTGTCGTTCTGGGTATCATCGAGACCGTAGCCCTTTTTGTGATGGCTTTTGCCCTCGGAGCTCTGGGTAAACTGGCTGCCTGATTTTCCTAAAAATTCAGAATATTAAATGCCAGGTTATAACGGTCTGCTTTTCGTTATAACCTGGTTTTTTTAGGTTGATGGAGATGCATTTGTTTCTCTAATCAACCATCATGAAACTTGTACAAAAGTACGGTTGCCGATTTATCACAGCAGGCAGAAAATTTAATCCTTGTTAATTGCCAACAGCAAGAACGACTCAAGTCAATTTCCGCATTAAACATTCGAAAAATCAGACACGAAATACAGACATAACCTCCTCCCATTTTTTACCTTTCGATACGGATAATAGGGGAGCTCAACCGGATGAGGGCCGGGATTCCAGACCGGCGGGCCGCCTTTTTGGGGCGTGCAGGTGGCATAGTACTTCTGACCGGCTTTGGTCGGCCCCTTGCCTTTATTGAAGAAATCTATCCAGATTTCAAAGACCTGTCCTGCCTTGGGACGCTGCGGGTTAACCCGGATGTCGTTGACGATGACCGCCGGCGCCGTTGCCGATTGAAGGGCACCTGTACTGACTTTCTGTGTCTTTGTCCTGTCAAGTTTGCTGCTGATCAGCGGTTTGGCGGAAAAACATATCCAGTCCGTCCAATCTCCGCCGACTACGGTTGCCTCCGTCGTTAGATAATGATTGAATTTGATACGGTAATGGCCGGCACGTTCCAGATTCAGCTTTTTCAATCCCTTGGATACATAATTGTATTGTCTGGGAACCATGTCGATTTGGCAGGGATTACAAAAAGGCAGCCAGTGTTGGGCGCCGTCTTGTTCGACGATCTTTTCTTCGAGGATGTAATTAAAACCATTCTGGTCGCTCTCAGGTTTTGAGGGCAGGTAGTCCATTTTAACTTCAGCATAGGCATCTTTGTAATTGGTGAAATTTTGATTGGGTGTCGGGAACACTACCATGGGTTTCGCTTTGATCTGGCTGCCCGTGCAGGTCAGGGGAACGGGTTTTTCCTTACCCAGCACCCCCCGTTCTTCCGCCGTAAAGGCGCAACGACTAAAGAATATGGGGGGAATTTCATAATAAAGATGTGGCTGATCGGCTGTCCCATAGGAATTTGTCCATCGGTCCAGTGTACACTGTGAAGTAAAATCGCTCACAGCAAGCATCGGGAAAAGCCAGGGGTCAAGGTTCATCTTCCCTGAGACAAGAAGATAGACAAGATCAATGATCCTAGAATTCGAATCAGGTTACCGTGACACGGTTTCGGCCGTTCTTCTTGGATTCATAAAGGGCTTTGTCTACCCGCGCGATAATCATCTTCGTGTCGTCGTTTTGCCTGTAACTCGAAACGCCAAAACTCGCCGTGACCTTTACCTGTATGTTTTCCTGCGACAAAGCCATGGACTCGATGGCCGATCTGAGCTTTTCTGCCGCGATTGCAGCTTGATCGGTGTCGGTTTCAGGCATGATGATCAGAAATTCTTCTCCGCCATATCGGCCTATGACATCATTTACTCTAATATTGGCGCTGATATTGTCACACACACATTTTAATACGTTGTCTCCGGTTTGATGGCCGTATGTATCGTTGACCATTTTAAAGAAATCAATGTCTGTCAAGATGATGCCAAAAACTTTTCCGTATCTGTGCGATCTATGCAGTTCTTTTTCGAGCGATTCAAGAATGGTGCGGCGGTTGAAAACGCCTGTAAGCGAATCCATTGTGGCAAGTATCCGCAGTGATTCATTCATGCCGTTCAGCTCCGCTGTAAGTTGCCTTTCCTTTTTAAGAAGGACTTCACGCTCGGCCATGATGCGGTTGCGTTCATATACCATCTGTGAGAGTTCGGTAAGTTGACGAATGCTGTTCTTTCCGGTTTCTTCAGCTATTTTTTTATAATATGCGATTTCAAGTTCTTTATCTTTTAATTGGCGCTCAAAATCACGGTATTCTTTTGAGTTATTTGGTGAATTACTTAATTTCCGTGATTGCATGCGAAACTCCCTCAGAGGAAATAATTTTAACAGGCGGTTAAATAGTCTTCTGAAACGGTTCGTGGTTGAACCCTTCTTTGGATTCAAGATTTGGCAAGAATTGCTATACCAAATCAGGACTCACTTTGCATATCCCCCTAAATTGTTTCCAACTAACTTTAAGCCACAACAGACCGCCGTGAAACACTAATTTGGACATGCACGTAACATGCATATCTTAGTCCACGGCAAGCATCATCAGCACCCCGGTCCAGTCAAGTCCGCGTGATGCACCGCGTACGGGGGCAATCTCAATGCCTGAGTAAAAACCAAGCAAGGGAATGCCGGCTGCACCCATGGCTTCCTGTACGATCGCGGCTTCTTCGGATTTGGTAAGTGAAATGGACGCTGCCCGTCCTGCGCAGTCGATGTAAAGCGCAAATACCGGGCGCTTCCCATCTTTTACTATATCGTCAAGGATACCCAACGTCTTTTCCCTGGTTGATTCGATGGTCTTGATCGGATCGCGCTGGAGGAATTGTATTTCGTCCCCTGCCTGCGGGCCCTCCTCAAAAAGAATTACACCGGATTTGTCAGGCAGAGGGCCGACAATCAGGCGGTTTACATAGGCATCCTCGTCAAATTCGCCGAATTTAGGCCCGTTATTGATACCGAGCGTGAGATTTGTCACCGGACGCTCCTTCTGCCAGGAATCGTTTCCATAAATTTCATTGATCGTTTCCACGATCGGCTTGCCGTCCAGTTCCATGACCGCTGCGCCCTGCTGCCGTGTAATACGGTGGTAAATTCCGTCAAGCAGGACGCTTCCGTGAGTAATGGTAGAATACACTCTAAAATTCCCCGACAGCGCAGCGCCAGCCATGCATTTCTCTCCCGTACCTGACTTCCCGAGGATAAATGAAGACGATAATTCAAAGTCGGATATCATACCGGCCCCGAAAATCGGGATATCACATGCAAACCTCGAATGTATCCCCTGCAGAATCGGACGCGACGAGGGTATTGAAGGCGGGGTATCCGAGGTACCCGGTCGCAGCATGGAGTCAAAAAAGATCAGAATGGCCTTGGTCGCCTCATTCGGAGTGAGTTCCTTGATCAGCTCCATGCCGGCGCTGTTGAGATCGTGGTCGATATCATGAACCTGGGCGGTTTTCGCTTTTAACAGAGCGGAATCAAAAACCACCACTCCGGAAGGTGTTTCGCTGTATGATAAATTTTCGCAGGTAATAATTCCGACGGCCGCGCCACCGGCGATGGGTGTATCGCTGCCTGTAACTGACTGGATTCCATGAAGGAATTCTTCTGAGTCAGTTCTGTTCGCGGCAAATGCAAGGACAAAAGACGGATCCGAGATATTCCCTGAGTCCATCGCTTTGCGTGTCGCTTCCGCCCCCGCCATAAAACCGTTAGACCTTGAGCTGTACCCTACCCCTACATATTTTTTGGGCATCCTAGAAACTCTTTCATCGTTCATAAAAAACGTGTGGTCTCAGAATTACAAGAAGTAAACCCGCCGCTTTATGGGAGGGGCAAATGAATTTCAGAAAAACGGCCTTTTCTCGAGTTTCGGCGCATTATCCCCGTAAAGGCATCGGAGGTATAACATCATAGGGAAAATATGCTCACTATTTTCTCCAAGAACAAATAAAACAACATCATTTTTTTCGCAACTTATAAAATTCTAAGAACCGTGATCGTCGACTGCCCGGAAGCCGTCCCGTTTTTTATCGAAACACCTCATGAATAATGTGATATCACCAGTTTCTGCCCGCAGGTGATTTTCCAAGCAATAGGCTTTCCTATATAAACCAAGATCAATCCGATCGTCTTTATACTTTTCGTTCAATTTTATTGCCCCGTTTAATATATTATTAAAAAAATCTCCTTTGTGATGCATCGACAATATTTCATCTCAACAGTTAATAAAGAATGATTGCCAAGGCTTATAAACAATATTCCTTCCTATCCATCCGTGGCATATGGATTGCAATCATCTTGACCGAGTTTCAACTTTTCCCTTCATCAATGGGTTTATTTGTGTTAATGGGAGATCAGAAACTACATAGTTTACTTTTTAGGAAAGGAGAGAAAAAGATGTTAAGGAAAGTTTGGAAAAGGTTGTTCACTCTATTCACATCAGCAGCAGCATTGTTGGTCACGTCGTCGGCGGTTTTCGCGGCTGAGGCTCTTCCCACAGGCGAGTCTTATGTGAAGGTTTTGTTCGCGGTTGGTGCCATGGTCGGCGCGGGTTTGGCAATCGGTCTGGGTGCCATCGGAGCCGGTGCCGGTATCGGTAATGCAGCGAATGGAGCCTGCCAAGCTGTTGGTAGAAATCCCGGCGTGCAGGGTAAGATCATGACCGTTATGCTGGTCGGTATGGCCATGGCCGAATCCGTTGCGATTTATGCTTTGGTCGTCTCCCTTGTTCTGCTGTATGCAAACCCCTATAAGGTTCTGTTTGTTGGATAATAAAAACACTTCAATTCTAACTAAAGACAGTTAGGGGGAAAAGGGAATGTCAAATACCAAAAAAGATAAGCAGTTTTTCACAGTAGCAAGAGTCTTCTTCCTGCTTATCGTAATCCCCTTGTCACTGATGGCCATTCTTATTGCCAACGGCATTTTTAAATTAGGGGTTACAGTAAAGGAAAAGGCAGTTACGGCCCTGGACCCGAAATCCCAGGAAGGCATCAAAATCCTTGCTACAAACGTGGCAGATGAGGTTGCCGGATTTCTCACGGAAAGAAAGAAGGATCTCCTTATTGCGACGATTCTTCCACAGACCGAGCAGTCCTATAAGCAGTTCGTTAATGAAAACAAAAGAGACATCTGGACGAAGGCGGACGGCAATATCGTCAAAGTTTCCGCCCTGCTCTATCCCGAAATGTCCCTGGTGGACAAAAACGGGATGGAACTGATCAGGATCGTCAATGGAGAAGCAGTTCCGAAAGATAAGCTGATTAATGTCGCAAATCCGGCCAACACGATGTATAAAACCGAAGATTACTTCGCCAAGGCACAGTCTCTAAGTAAAGGAGATGTTTTTGTCTCCCATGTCACAGGCATGTACGTCAATCGGGCGGACTTTGACAAGGGTAAGCGCTTTGCCGGAGTGATCCGCTTCGCGACTCCTGTCTTTGACCAGAGCGGTTTTGCCGGCGTTTTGGAATTCGCGCTTGATGTAAAGCATCTGGCGGAATTCACGGACCATATCATCCCTACCCAGGCCGAACCGGTTTACGAAGCGGATACGGCAACGGGTAACTATGCCTACATGGTAGATAACCGGGGTTTTGTCATCTCCCACCCCAGCGATTATCATATTGCCGGACAGCGGGAAGACGGAACCCAGGTGCCGCCTCTGGAAGAGAAAACATCGGATGAATTGAGCAAAAAGGGCGAAGAAGTCTTGAACCTGAACCTGCTTGGGTTCATGGACCCCAGCCTTCCTCAGATCGCTGGTGAAGCGGCTCAGGGCCAGTCTGGGATGAAAATCTACAAATTCGGAGGCCGGACGAAGTTCGTGGCCTATGCGCCAATTAAGTTCATAACGAAGGATTACCCTCTACCGGGCGGTTTCGGTTGGATCGGCATGGGTCTCGATGTGGACGCCTACAATGCCATGGCATTGAAAGCGGCGCAGACCATTGAGAAGGAAGCCAAGTCCTGGACCTCGACCATCATTCTGATCATGATCGTGTCCATGGTTCTTTTGTTCTTCATTCTCTATCTGCTGGCCCGGGGTATTTCCCGCTCCATCGCATCGGAAGTGCCTGCCGGATCTCAGGGACCGGGTCACTATTACAGTGATGAGGACGAAGACGACAAGTAAGGTTTGATTTTAAGTTTAAAATTTTTCAAAGCCGGGAGTATAAGTAGCTCCCGGCTTTTTCTATTCATTGTCTATCAGTTAGGAATCAGAGCCTTTCAATGTTTTGTCGAAACAAAACAGGCCGGAGTTCAATCAATCGCTCCAGCCTGTTGGATTTCAATATGATAGTCGCAATATGTTCTGCTACGATCTGCCCAGCTTTCTCTCCGTGTCTAAAATCTCCGCCGTGGTTTTCAATACCGTATCGGAATTAAGGGAGATACTGGTGATTCCATATTCGACAAGCAGCTTCGCCACTTCCGGATAATCACTGGGGGCCTGGCCGCAGATACCGATCTTCTTGCCGATCTTTCGTGCCTTGCTGATGGCCATCTTGATCAGTTCCTGAACAGCCGGATCACGCTCATCAAAGATATGGGCAACTTCAGCGGAGTCGCGGTCGAGACCCAGGGTCAACTGGGTCAAGTCGTTGGAGCCAATGGAGAAGCCGTCGAAGATCTTACCGAATTCTTCCAGCATAATGACATTGCTTGGGATCTCCACCATCATGTAGATTTCAAGGCCGTTTTGCCCCTGAACCAAGCCTTGTTCGGACATGGTCTTAACGACCTTCCTGGCTTCGGTCAGCGTCCGACAGAACGGGACCATCAGTTTCACATTGGTAAGGCCCATGACATCCCGCACCCGCCTCATAGCGTCACACTCCATGGCGAAACCATCGCGGTAGCGGTCGTCGTAGTAACGGGAAGCACCCCGGAAACCAATCATCGGGTTCTCCTCGACCGGTTCAAAGAAAGAACCTCCGACCAGGTTATAGTACTCGTTGCTCTTGAAATCGCTCATGCGGACAATCACATCATTGGGATAAAAGGCCGCGCCGATTTTGGCCACCCCCTGGGCCAAGCGGTCGATGAAGAATTCCTTGCGGTCGGCATAGCCCCTTGTAATTCTTTCGATTTCATCACGCACCGCCTCATCGGTTACCCGGTTGAACTGAATCAGGGCCATGGGATGAACACTGATGAAATGGCTGATAATAAACTCCAGCCTGGCCAGACCGATGCCGTCGTTGGGAATGGAAGCCAGAGAGAAGGCATTCTCCGGATTGCCCACATTCATCATGAT
This sequence comes from uncultured Syntrophales bacterium, assembly GCA_964408155.1. Classification (GTDB taxonomy): domain Bacteria; phylum Desulfobacterota; class Syntrophia; order Syntrophales; family JAAYKM01; genus JAAYKM01. Next base: position 2,550 of record CAYOYJ010000067.1, on the reverse strand, counting down.
CTTCGTGGAAGGGCGCTTCAGGGTCGTCACGTTGACGCGATTGACATCATACTTGAGAATCCCCTCGTAAACCTTTCCGATTTCACCTTCGGCACAGGAAACGGTCACGTTCCTGACATCTTTCAGCACCTCCGTACCATTTTCCGTGCCGACAATGCAGGGAACGCCCAGTTCTCGGCTGATAATGGCGGCGTGGCACGTCCGGCCACCCCGGTTGGTCACAATGGCCGCAGCGATTTTCATAATCGGTTCCCAGTCAGGATCGGTCATTTCCGTAACAAGCACTTCCCCGGCCTTGAAGCTCTTGATTTCTTTCACTGATTCAATGACGTGTACCGGGCCGGCCCCGATCCTGGCGCCAACGCTGGTGCCGATCAATATGGGCTTCTTCTCTTCCCGCAGGACGTAGCTCTCGAGAACGCTCCCGTCTTTCTGGGACTGTACGGTTTCCGGTCTCGCCTGCAGGATAAAGAGTTCTCGGGTAAGGCCGTCCTTACCCCATTCGATATCCATGGGCTTGAAATAGCCCGCCTGCTGGGAATAGTGATCTTCAATGATGGTCGTCCACTGGGCCAGGCGGAGCACCTCATCGTCCGTCAGGCAGAATTGATGTCGATCCGCTTCCGGTACGGGAATGATTTCCGTTGCCTTCTCCTTGCCGGGCTCGGAATAGACCATCTTGATTTCCGTGGTTCCCAGTTTCTTCTGGACAATGGACCGGAATCCTTTTCTCAGGGTCGGCTTAAAGACATAGAATTCATCGGGATCGACAATGCCCTGAACGATTGTTTCGCCAAGGCCATAAGAACCGGTAATTAGGACGGCTTCTTTGAAACCTGACTCTGTATCGATGGAGAAAATAACGCCCGCAGAGCCCTGGTCGGAGCGAACCATCTTCTGGACACCGATAGAGAGGGCTATCGACAGGTGATCAAAACCCTTGTCCACGCGGTACGAAATCGCCCGGTCCGTGAAAAGAGAAGCAAAGCACTTCTTGCAGGCCTCGATGAGGACTTCCTCGCCTCGTACGTTCAAAAACGTTTCCTGCTGACCGGCAAAACTTGCATCGGGCAAATCTTCCGCTGTGGCGGAACTTCGGACGGCCACATCCGTATTCTCGCCGTATTCGGCGCAGAGGCGGGCATATCCCTTGAGGATCGCGTGATGAAGGTCATCGGGAAACTTGGCGTTATAGATCAGGGTCCGGATCTGCTGACCTTTCTCCCGTAGATTATCCATGTCATGTGTATTCAGGTCCGCAAGAATTGCCTTAATCTCTTTTCCAATGCCTGCCGAATCCAGTAGATAGCGATAGGCGGCGGCGGTCACGGCGTACCCGTCGGGAACATTTACGCCTTTGGAAGTCAGTTCCCGTCTCATTTCCCCCAGGGAGGCGTTTTTCCCGCCCACTTGGGGAATATCTTTTAACTCCAATTCATCAAACCATAAAATTAGCTGATCGTTCATCGTCAGTTTCCTCCTGAGCTGGCTGCCATTGAATTGGCATGCGAATTGATGGCCCACGTCCTATCAGTTTTGCTACCTGAAGTCAATTGGAAATATCTCATAAGTGACGGCATCAATTGGAGATTTTCCTCTTTAGCTTTAACGAGTTACGATTTCAGGGAAATCTCAGATAAATGGGCAGGGCACCGGAGACCTCCACCACCGGCCCGTTATGCAGAAGTTGCGCCCCCCCCGTATCGAAACCGTTCTCCTCTTCACCGACTGCCCAGTCGTAGAGCTTTTTTGCATCCTCCAGCACCGGCTCAAACGGCATTTCATAGACCCGTTTTTGCATCCCCTCGTCGAACACACCGATACAGCCATGAGAGGCAGGGCGGCCCGGCATGTCCCGAGCGTGAATCCAGTAGGCGATATCGTCGGAACCGATATGAAAGCGAATGGCATAATCCATGGGATACTTGGACTTGCCGTCATCCGTGTCGTAAAGCGAGGATAAGTGCTGTCTGTCGCGGGCATCGACACGAAACATGCCCGTCGGCGTCTCATATTTCGGCTTTCCTGTGGCGGCAGGCATGGAAAACTTCAGTTTCCCGTATTCGTATGCCCCAATCCACTGTTCCGTTACATCGACCAGTATATACTTCCGATACGGTTTGGCTTTTTCATATTTATCCGCAAGAGGGTTGTAATCGGAAATATCTTCCAGATTGAGGGGCACCTTGATCGTCATCCCCGGATAGGCGTGACGCCGATCGACCCGATTAAATCGCGCCACCCAGACCCAGCGATCGCCGAACAGACGCTCCAGGCTTTCGTCGGGCAAAATGAAATGGGGGCGCCAAGGAATTTTTTTCACGCTGGGATAGACGATCCGCCCCAGATCCTCCATAGCCGGGTCATCCGGTAACGCGCCCGGGAAAGAGGTGCTTCGAGGATTATATAAAACAATGCCGCCTAAAACGGCAAACGCCAGAATTAAACGGATGGACAGGTGTAACATGGTTATCTTTCAACAGGAAATACTGTAATTGATACCATTTTCACACACCATACTCAACGGGTTTTTGGCATGCTTCCTCCGTC
>CAYOYJ010000066.1:0-13476 GCA_964408155.1 uncultured Syntrophales bacterium | reverse complement strand
CCTCATTTTCCCGCCCCGGTGCACGGCCTGCGCGAAGATCCTGAAGGAACGCCGCTTTCCCCCTATCTGCGAGACCTGTTTTGAAGGTCTCCGTTTCTGCGCACCGCCCCTTTGCCCCATCTGCGGCACGCCTTATGCAGATCGGACGGCGACGGATCATCCCTGCGAAATGTGTCTGCTGTCTCCTCCGCCCTTCACGACGGCTCGTTCGCTTGGGGCCTATACAGGCGTTCTTCAGAACATGATACACCGCTGTAAATACGGATATGACATTTCGCTGGGAGAATTTCTGGGGGATATGATGGCCCGTTTCTCCTATCCGTCTTTCGACTTGAACGGCTATACGATGATTATGCCCGTCCCGCTGCATACAAAACGGTTGCGGGAACGGGGCTTCAATCAGTCCCTGCTCCTGGCCAGAGCGATTGCCGGACGATATAAACTGAAACTGGACTATCTGTCGTTGATCCGGACAACTCCCACGCCGCCCCAGACCACGTTTGGCCGTAAGGAGCGGGAAGAGAACGTGAAAGGAGCCTTCTCGGTCGCCGGATCGTTCAGATTTCAGGAGGAAAGGGTTGTTCTGGTGGACGATGTTTATACAACCGGCAGCACCGTACGGGAATGCGCACGCGTTCTGAAGCGCTCCGGTGTCTCATCGGTCGCCGTTTTAACCCTGAGCCGCACCCTTTCCTGATAAGACGGCTGAGTTTTTATCGATAAAGGAGAGACACATGGGAAAAATTCTATCGCGCTATGATTTGCAAACAGAAATTGACGCGCTGCACCGACAGGGAAAGAAGATCGTTTTTACCAACGGCTGCTTCGACATCCTCCACGTCGGCCATGTCCGTTATCTGTGCGAGGCGAAAAAGGAAGGAGACGTGCTGGTTCTGGCCCTCAACAGCGACCGCTCCGTCCAAGCCATCAAGGGTGACAAAAGACCCATTGTGCCGGAGGAGGAACGAGCCGATGTGATGGCCGCCCTGGAAGCGGTGGATTACGTGACGATCTTCGAGGAATTGACGCCCTTGGAACTGATCGAGGCCCTGAAACCGGACGTTCTGATCAAGGGCGGTGATTGGGAAGAGGAAAAGATCGTCGGACGGGACGCCGTTCTCAGTTGGGGTGGGCGGGTCGCCGTGATTCCCGAGACCAAGGGGGCTTCCACCACGAACATCGTCGAGAAGATCCGAACAGTCTTTGGAGGGGATTAGCTCAGCGCCTCGTCTTTTGAAAAAAGAAGTAATATATTCATATTCTTATGCGTTGGAAAGAATTGCTTCCGGAGCTGTTTTTCTCCTTTACAAACGATGTCCTTTCGTGTATCTAATACGATCTTTTTGACAGATTGCGGGAAAATGGAGTACATGATGACCATGAAGCCGGATAAATTAGCGTTTTTCAGATTTATGTTGACCCAAAAGATCAATGAGCTTTTAGACGGGGCAGAGAAAACCGTGTCGGAAATGACGAATGAAAAGGTTAATTTCCCCGATCCGACCGACCGGGCATCCCTGGAGTCGGACCGAAACTTCGAACTGCGGATACGGGATCGTGAAAGAAAGCTCATCGCAAAGATGCAGGAAGCCATCAAGCGCATCGATGACGGTACCTTCGGTGTTTGTGAAGCCTGCGGCGGCCCTATCTCGGAAAAGCGGTTGATGGCCAGACCCGTTACGACACTCTGCATCGAATGCAAAACCAAACAGGAAAAACTCGAAAAACTGAAGGGAGAATGACGTAAGTCTTCATTTCTCCTGCGATGGTGATCCGGCGCCCATCGTCCCGTACCAGGTTGTGCGGGGGACGGGCGCTTTTTACTTTTTCCGGAAAATACGCCAAAGGAACGGCCGCCATGTTTGTCAGAGTTGCCGTGAACATCCCGACCGATAAGACCTTTGTTTACCGGGTTCCCCCGAAGCTGGAAGCGGATGCGGCGCCCGGGAAAAGGGTTCTGGTTCCCTTCGGCGGCAGGACCCTCGCCGCCTACATCCTCGAATTGATGCCCGCCTCGGATTACTCGGAAACGAAAGATGTGATCCGGTTTCTCGACACGGAACCCCTTTTCGGTGCCGCCGATCTTCTTTTCTACCAGTGGATAGCAGACTATTACCTGCAGCCCATCGGCAAGGTGCTGGCCGAAGCGCTCCCCTCGGGGATCAATCCCAAAACAAACCGGATCTTCCGACTGATCCCGCATGCCGAACCCGTGTCGCCGGAACATTTCACTGCAGACGAAATGAACCTTCTGACTCTCCTGCAGCATCACTCCGAAGGAGTAACCGGCGCGGAACTCGGCCGAATTCTCCCCGCAAAAGCCTTGAAAAAGGCCCTGCAGACCCTGCAGAACCGGAATCTCGTGGTCGTAGAGGACCGGATGAAACAGGCGGGCATCACCGCCAGAAAAGAAAAATGGCTGATCCCGGTCAGGCCGTCTCCGGCAGGGATTACTCTAACCGTTAGGCAGCACGAACTCCTGCAACTCATCGAAAACCAAGGAGAATATTCCCTTGGCGCATTGCGTAATCGGACACAGTTCAGCCCGGCCCTGCTCAAGTCCCTCAAAGACAAGGGCGCCATCGCCGTGATCGAGAAGGAAAGCGTCCGTACAAACGATGCCCCTGATCGGAATTGCCGCCGGACGGAAACCCCGACCCTCAACCGGGACCAGCAAAAAGCCACACTAAAAATCCGGAAAAAACTTGCCGTACCCGCTTTTTCCGTTTGTCTTCTTCATGGCGTCACGGGAAGCGGGAAAACCGAGGTCTACCTGCAGGCCATGGAAGACGCCCTTTGTACTGGAGGCGGCGTCCTCTATCTCGTGCCCGAAATTTCCCTGACCACGCAGCTCGTGGACCGGGTTCAAGGCCGTTTTCCCGACCTGGAGATCGCGGTCTGGCACAGTGACATTCCCGAGACGATCCGCTACGACCAGTGGAAGCGCCTCCTCCGGGACGAGATTCGAATCGTCGTCGGCGCCCGATCGGCCGTTTTCGCCCCCGTCCGAAATTTGAAACTGATCATCGTTGATGAAGAACATGACGGATCTTACAAGCAGGATGAGCGGACCCGCTACAACGGACGGGACGCCGCCCTGATCAAGGGAAAACAGAGCCAGGCAACGGTCGTTCTCGGTTCCGCCACGCCCGGTGTGCAGGCCTATCATGCGGCTCAGTCGGGAAAATACGCCTACCTTACCCTGCCCGGACGGGTGGAAAACCGGCCCCTGCCACAGGTGGAGCTCATCTCCATGGCGGAGGAAAGAGACGCATCCGGAGCCATTCCCATCCTGTCCTCCCCACTTCTAACCGCTATTTCCGAGAGTCTGACCGGAGGGTACCAGACCCTTTTGTTTCTCAACCGCCGGGGTTTCAATACCTTTCTTTACTGCCCCGATTGCCGCCATGTGTTCACCTGTCCCAACTGCACGGTTTCCCTGACCTATCACGGCGAGACGGGCCGTCTGCACTGCCACTACTGCGACTACATCGAACCGATTGCCGGTACATGCCCCGCCTGTGGAGGGGGGCGTGTCATTCGTTACGGTGTCGGCACGGAACGCCTGGAAGAAGAGGTCCGGAAACACTTTCCCCAGGCCAAAGTCGGACGGATGGACCGGGACACCGTATCCGGGCGGGGGAGCCGCGAAGGCATCCTCCGGCGTCTGGAAAAGCGGGAGATCGATATCCTCGTAGGCACCCAGATGATCACCAAGGGCCACGACTTCCCCCATATCAACCTGATCGGCGTCATCTCCGCCGACCTGTCGTTGAACATCCCCGACTTCCGTGCCGCCGAGCGGACCTTCCAGCTCCTCACCCAGGTTTCCGGCCGGAGCGGCCGGGGCGAAGTTCCCGGCCGGGTCATCATTCAAACCGTGAATCCCGGGCATTAGGCCGTCGCCCGGGCGCGCAATCACGATTACACGTCCTTCTACGAAGACGAGATCGCCCTGCGAAAAGCCTTTTCCTATCCCCCGTTCACCCGGATGATCACCCTTCACCTTTCCGCCATCCATAAAGATCAGGCGGAGAAAGACCTGGCGGTGCTGAAAGCGGATCTGAACCATCTCCGGCGGCAAGAACGGCGCTACCAGCACATCGACGTCCTGGGGCCGACCCGTTCTCCTATCGAAAAGATCCGGGGGCGGTACCGCTGGCAGATCCTGTTGAAAGGCAGGGAAATCGGCCCGCTTCACGATTTGGCCCGGGCCGTTGCCGGACTGGAAAAGCAAGGAACCCTGCGGATCGTCCCGGATGTGGACCCTTTGAATTTCATGTAGATGATTGCTTTTATTCCGATCCTTTTGCTTGACACGTCATGCCTGTTTTCCTATATTCCGCCCCTACAGGAGGTCAGATCATGCACGCACCGTCCATCCTTTTCATGGGTACGCCGGACTTCGCCGTCCCGTCGTTACAAATCCTGGTTGAAAACAGGCTGCCCCTGGTGGGGATCGTCACCCAACCGGACCGTCCCAGCGGCCGGGGACGCCATTTTACGCCACCGCCCGTCAAAGTCCTGGCCGAAGCCCATCACCTCCCGATCTTCCAGCCGGAACGGATCCGTGATGAATCGTTTCTTAAGATATTTCGCAAGCTGTCACCGGAGCTGGTCGTCGTAGTCGCCTTCGGCCAGATTCTGCCCGGGGAAATGCTCATCCAACCCCGGTTTGGCTGCGTCAACGTCCACCCGTCCTTGCTTCCGAAATACCGGGGCGCCGCACCGATTCAGTGGAGCCTCATCCGGGGGGAGACAGTAACCGGCATGACCATCATGAGGATGGACGAAGGGGTGGATTCGGGAGACATCCTGCTTCAGGAACCCGCACCGATCGCACCGGAGGACAACTGCGGCAGCCTCCACGACCGTCTTGCCATCCTGGGGGCAGAAATGCTCTTTGCGACCATCAGCCTGATCATGGCGGGAACGGTTCATCCTGTAAAGCAGGACCACAGCCGGGCAACACTTGCCCCGCGCATCAAGAAGGAGGACTGTGTCATCAACTGGAGCAGAAGCGTCCGGGACGTGCTGTCTCTAATCCGGGGGCTCTCACCCAGTCCGGGCGCCTATACGATGCTGGATGGCAAAAAACTGAAGATTTACGCCGCCCGGGGGGAAGCAACCCCGGCCGTTTTACCGCCGGGAACGGTCAGCATTCTGTCGGATGGCCGTTTGGCCGTCGCCGCCGCCGACGGCTTGGTTTACCCGGAGGACATCCAGATGGAAAACAAAAACCGCATGGCCATGCGCGATTTTCTTAGGGGCTATCGGATTGCGCCGGGAACCACACTTGGTTAGAGAACGGATCTCGCCAAGAGGATTGGAAACCCGTCTGGAGCCCTCCCGTTTTCCCAAGTTTACCGAGCTTAAAATTGAAGAAGCAGGGGTGTCTTCCGTCTCCTGCATACTACCGCCTTCTTTCCTCCGGCTCTTTGGTCTCCAAGACTTCCCGAATCTTCTCGGACAGGTTGTTGGCTGAAAACGGTTTTTGAATGAAGGCCATGGCGCCCTGGTCGATGATTTCCTGGGCCTGCCCTTCAACGCTGTAACCGCTGGAGAGGATCACCCGGATTTGGGGGTTGATCCGTTTCAATCTTTCGAATACCTCGCGTCCGCCCATCCCGGGCATGATCATATCCAGAATGACCAGGGCAATTTCGTCACACCGGGAGCGATAAACCTCGATGGCCTCAGAACCGGAGGCGGTAGTGATCACGGTATAACCGAGCATCCTCAAAATCCTGCGCGTCACGATGAGCACTACTTCCTCGTCGTCGATCAGGAGGATCGTTTCGCCGCCTTTTTTCAGCTCCTCCGAAGGCCGGGTCTTTTCCTCCGCAAGAGTCGCCTGCGACGCCGGGAGGTAAATCGTGAAAATAGAGCCGGTCCCCCTTTCGGAATGCACCTTGATGAACCCCTGATGCCCTTTAATAATGCCATAAACGGTGGCCAAACCCAAACCCGTGCCGCGTCCCATTTCCTTGGTCGTGAAAAACGGATCGAAAATCCGTTCCCGGGTCCATTCGTCCATCCCGACGCCGGTGTCCCGGACGGCAATCTTCACATAGCATCCCGGAACAAGGTCGATGTCCGCAGCCTCTTCTTCGTTGAACAACACATTCGCCGTATCCAGATATAGATCACCGCCGCCGGGCATCGCCTGCCAGGCGTTCAGAAAAAGATTCAGCAGGACCTGCTCGATCTGCGCGCGATCGACGTCGGCGACCAAGAGGCCGTCCCCGTAGGAGCGATGAATATTCAGTTCCCTGCGTGTGCGGGAAAACATATTGAGGGTCTGCTCGATCAGCTCATTCAAGTTCGTCGGCCGGACTTCATAGCGTCCGCCCCGGGCGTAACCCAAAAGTTGGCGGGTCAAATCGGCACCGCTGCGAACCTGTTTTTCAATTGCCTCCAGATTTTCGTAGAAGGGATGCTGCTGGTCGATTTCCAGCAACATCAGCGAGGTGTAGCCTTGAATTCCCATCAGCAGGTTATTGAAATCATGGGCGACACCTCCGGCAAGAGTACCTATTGCCTCCATTTTCTGAGCTTCCCGAAGCTGGATTTCCATCTGCCGGTATTCCGTAATATCCTCGAAGGTCAGCAGATGGTTCCCGTTCGGCATGATGACCGTGCGGAAGTGGATGGTCTTATCGCTGCCGTCCTTGCAGCGCGTGTTAAGAATGCGTTCCCGCATTCGGCCCGCTTCCGGGTTGGCCATGACTTCCTCCCGGTAAAACACCGCGAATTCATTCCGGTATGTCGGATCGGGATAGGCTTTGTCAAACCATGCCGGCCAGTTAGGCAGGTCCTCCCGTGTATAACCGAAAATCTCCTCAAACCGAGGGTTGAAATAATCGAATTTCTGCCCGGGATTCAAGACGGCGATACCCAGGGGCGTGCTTTCCGCCAGGAGCCGGAAACGGTTCTCGCTTTCCCGGATGGCCTCTTCGGATTTGACGCGTTCTGTAATATCCCGTACGGCGGCCTGCAATACTTCTTTGCCCTCCATTTCAAACTTGCCCAGAAGAACTTCACAGGGGAAAAGGGTGCCGTCGGTTTTTTTGTGTACCCAGTTAAAAGAACTGACGCCGTTCTTCAAGGCATTCTCAATGTGGGAAAGAGAGCCGGCCCAGGATTCCTTCCCAGACGGTTGAAACGTCGGCGACAGGTCCGCCGGATGGTGAGAGGTAAACTCCGCCTTCGTTTTACAGCCATAAATATCCAAGGTTGCCTGATTGCAATCCTTGAACCCTTCCTTATCCAGGATCATGATGGCGTCCTTGGAATACTCAAAGAGATTCCGGTATTTCTGTTCCGAAATACGCAGGGCGGCTTCGGCCTGATGACGCACCTCGATTTCCCTCATTAATTCGTCGTTCGAAACGCGCAGTTTCGCCTCGCTTTCTTCGAGACGCTGTTTGGACACCGTGGTCTGGCCCAGACGGATAAACATGTTGTTGAAATCCGTCACCAGGGCGCCGAGATCACCTTTCACGAACGAATGTACGGTGACGTTGAATTCTCCCTTGTTGACCTTGGCCGTCGCCTCCCGCAGGCTGTCGATGGTCCGGGAAAAGTATTTTCCCATCCAGTAGGCAAAGAAAAACAGGAGCGCGCCGGCGCCGACAAGCAGAAACAGGGAGGACTGCCAAAAGGCCCGGGCAAAGGCGTTGACCGTTGCGATCAAGCTCTTCGTCATCTCCTCGAAGGCCTCCTGGGTAAGCCGCATCGGCTCTGCGTATTCGTCCAGATAACTGGTGCCGGCTACGGCCAGCCGTTTGCCGTCGGCCGTCGGCGTATTGAGGGCAACGACATACATGAATTTGGTATAAACCTGGTCGTCGAAATCCTTCCAGTCATAATAACCACTTGATCGCTTCTGCAGTCGGGCTTCTTCCAGAATAGGCATGAATCCGGGCAGCAGGCGGGCATAATCCCTGAGATCCTGATTCTCGATTTCCGCATTAAGATGAAAGCGGGTCACCCCGGTGGTCAAATCGTGAACGGACGTATATCCGGAAATACCGAAAGGCTGCACGGCCAGGCGGCGAAATTCCATCGATTGCTGCAGGTCGCGCAGGGTCAGCTTACGATGCTGGGACAGGTAGATATCCAGCTGGGATGCAACATCCTCGGCCTTCTCCCGAATCGACGTCTCCGCCATATTCCGAATGGCGCGGTCAATACGCACCTGGGTTTGACTCTCAATCTTGTCAACCCCATGGTTGATCTGATCGACGAAGGATCGGTTGTGCAAAATGAAGGCCACGACAAAAAAGGCGACCGGAATCAAAACAGCGCACAAAGTCAGGATAATGAGACGGGTGCCGAAACGTTCAGGACGAAACCGGTTAAGCCAGGACATACGCTTATTCCCCCAAAGTAAAAATACGACTGTTATTCAGAAAAGATATTTCCTCTACACCTTCCAGGATCAGCCGTTTCTTCGGGTATCTGGAAAGTCCATATAAAAACTGTCTGAGAAGCGTTTTTCCCGGAATGGTCTGTCGTTCAACGAATCCGAAAAGACGGCTATCCGGATATATAGCTTGAAATTCGCTTCTTAAATACGCTACAAACAACTAATTTTCTATAAAAATATAGTCCGCCAGAAAAAAGCGATCAATGAAAAACAAGGTCTTGCCTTTTCAACCCGGCTCCACCCGACAACTGGCCGCACAGATACTGGATCGCATCGAGGACGAAGGCGCTTTTGCGGAACCGCTCCTGGATGCGTACCTGACCGCCTGCCTGCACAACGACGTAAAAAACCGGAGACTGGTCACGCAGATGGTGTACGGCACGCTGCGGATGCGGGGCTACCTGGACTGGATCATTATTCACCTCTACCGCGGCGATTTTCCAGTCATGGCCGAAGGTTTGAAAAATATCCTCCGGATGACCCTTTACCAGCTTTTCTTCCTGGACCGGGTTCCCTCTTATGCCGCGGTCAACGAAGCGGTGAACATGACGGAAACCCGTTTCCGGGGTCGCGGCGGCCTGGTTAACGCTATTCTCCGGAACGCGATCCGCAGGGAAGGCACCCTGCCTCTTCCGGATCGCAGCCAGGACCTGCCGCTTCATGTCGCGGTTGTCTATTCCCACCCCCGGTGGCTTGTGGAAAAGTGGCTGGCCCTGTTCGGTGAAGCGGAAACCATCCGCTTGTGTGCGGCCGACAACATGACGCCACCCGTTACCCTCCGGGTGAACACCCTGAAAAGTTCCAGGGAGGAAATCCTGGAGGAAATGCAAGCGGAAGGCGTGAAGGTCGTCCCTACCGGATACAGTCCGGACGGCCTCCGGATCACACGCTCCGAACTTCCGGCCCGGAATCTACGCTGGTTCGAGGAGGGAAAAATCCAGGTTCAGGATGAGGGCTCTCAACTCATTTCACGCTTTCTTAATCCCCAATCCGGCGATAATATGATCGATCTGTGTGCCGGCGCGGGCGGCAAAACGACCCATCTGGCCGCCCTGATGGGCGACATCGGTCGGATTGTCGCCCTGGACAATCAGAAGAAGAAACTGGCGTTACTCCGGGAAATGATTGTCCGGATGGGCATATCCCGCATTGAAACCCTTGTCCGGGACGGCACAGACCTGCCCCCGAAGGACATGGCCGAACATTTCGACCGCGTGCTCGTGGATGCCCCCTGCACAGGTCTGGGCACCCTGAGACGAAACCCCGAAATCAAGTGGCGTCTGGCCCCTGAAGATATCGCCCAAACCGTCTCCCTGCAGAAGGAACTTCTGGAAGGCGCCGCCCGGTATCTCAAAAAAGGAGGCATCCTTGTGTACAGCACGTGCAGCCTGCTCCCCGAGGAAAACGAGGAAAATATCCACGCCTTCCTTGCTCGACACCAAGAGTTCCGGCAGGATACACCGACCGGTATCATTTCGCCGGATTGCCTCGATCCAAACGGGTGCCTGAAAACCATGCCCCATCGTCACGATATGGACGGTTTTTTCGCTGTCCGATTGATAAAACGCCTCTAATGTCATGGAGATGAATCAACCCCGAAATCGTTTGACTTTGATCGTTCAAACATGTTAGGCAACGGGCTGACTTGACGGCGTCCCCTTACGTCTTACGGAAGGCGTTTCGCAGACTCTTTAATCTCATTACCCGTATATAATCCTGCAGGATTCCCCCTGAGGACCTGCTTATTTGAATGGAGGATTTCATGTTTCTCAAGCAAGTTGAAGTCAGCCCCATGGTGGTATTTGCCTACGTTGTCGGCGACCCCGCCAGCGGAAAAGCTCTGGTGATCGATCCCGCCGCTGATGCGGATTACCTGATCGGGCTGGCCCAGGACAACGGTATGCACATCGACTATATTGTGAACACCCACGGCCACGTAGATCATATTTCCGGCAACAAGGAAATGAAAGACAAAACCGGGGCCTCTATTATCATTCATGAGCTGGATGCCCCCATGCTGGGCAACACACCGCCGGTGATGCTCCGTATGTTCGGCGCCACCGACTCGCCTCCTGCGGATATGACCGTAAAGGACGGTGATTTCATCACGGTCGGTAATGTTTCACTGCGGGTCATCCATACCCCGGGGCATACACCGGGCGGCATGGTGCTGTATGCGGACGGCTGCGTTTTTACAGGGGACACGCTCTTCGTTGAAGCCGTCGGCCGAACGGACCTGCCGGGCGGCTCCTGGCCTGTCATGCACCGCTCCATCAAGGAGCGGATTTTTTCTCTCCCGGAGGATACCAAGGTTCTGCCGGGACATAATTATGGTCGCATGCCCGCTTCCACAGTCGGACATGAGAAAAAGTATAATCCATACATTCAATAGCAACATCAACAGAACCGACGGTTTACCGAGCGGCACAAAGGAGGTTTGAGATGGCGGATTCAGACCTGATCAAGACGAATTTCCTCAAACTGAACCTGGTCAACACGGGCAAGGTCCGCGATCTTTACGAAGTCGGGCCGTACCTGCTCATTGTCGCCACGGACCGCATCTCCGCCTTCGATGTGGTCATGCAGGAGCCTATCCCCGGCAAGGGTAAAATACTGACCCAGATGTCGATATTCTGGTTCAAGAAACTGGAACACCTGATCGGCCACCATCTGATTTCCACCAACCCGGCCGGTTATCCGCCCGAATGCCGGCCTTATATACAGGACTTGGAAGGACGGAGCATGCTGGTTAAAAAAGCAAAACCCCTTCCGGTGGAATGCATCGTCCGGGGATACCTGAGCGGCTCCGGATGGAAGGATTACTGCATGGACCGGACCATTTCGGGCATCCGTCTCCCCGAAGGACTGAAGGAATCGTCCCGTTTGCCGGAACCCATCTTCACCCCGACGACCAAAGCCCCCGAAGGTCAGCATGACGCACCCATCAGCCGCAAGGAAGTGGAGGATATCCTGGGCAAGGAAATCACGGGGACCATCATCGAAAAAAGCATGGCGATCTACAAGGAAGCTGCCGCCATCGCCGATAAGGCGGGGATCATCATCGCCGACACCAAATTTGAATTCGGCCTTCTGGGCAGCGAAGTCATTCTGATCGACGAGGTGCTCACACCGGATTCGTCCCGTTTCTGGCCAAAGGACGACTACGAGGAGGGCCGCTCGCAGAAAAGTTTCGACAAACAGTTCCTGCGCGATTATCTCCTTTCCCTGAGCTGGGACCAGCAACCACCGGCGCCCAGACTGCCTCAGGACATAATTGATAAAACCAGGGAAAAGTACGAGGAAGCTCTGAAACGACTGACCCAATGATCTTGAAAACGCCCCGCGCTTCTCTTGACATGGAAGCCCTTGATGACTATTGTTACGCACCGAAAGGACGGCGATCCCCTGTCGAATCCTCTTCTAAAAGTCATTTCATCCAGCGGAGGGCAGTGTCTTGACATGGTAAAACGTTGTTATTATGAAATACTCGGCGTCGAGAGAACGGCATCCGACGAGATCATCAAGAAAACTTACCGGAAGATGGCCATGCTCTATCATCCGGACCGCAATCCCGACAACAAGGAAGCGGAAGAGAAATTCAAGGAGGCGGCGGAGGCTTACGAGGTCCTCTCCGATCCCGAGAAAAGAGAAATCTATGACCGCTACGGCCATGAAGGGCTGAGCGGGTCCGGTTTCCGTGGTTTCTCCGGTTTTGAGGACGTCTTCTCCAGTTTCAACGATATCTTTTCCGACATTTTTGGCGCCGGCGGCGCCGGACGATCCCGGGGACGCACGGCGGCAAGAGCCGGAGCGGATCTGCGCTATGATCTGAACATCTCGTTCATGGACGCCGCCATGGGCATCTCCATGGATATTGACGTCGCGAAATCCGTCTCATGCCAGGAATGCAGCGGCAGCGGCTCCGAACCGGGGAAAAAGCCCACCCTCTGCCCCCGTTGCCACGGACGTGGCCAGGTTGTCCAGTCTCAGGGCATTTTCAGCATCAGTACCACCTGTCCTCAATGCCACGGCCAGGGACAGATTATCACCAATCCCTGCAAGACCTGCCGGGGTGCGGGCCGGGTCCGAGTCACCAAAACGGTTAACCTCAAAATTCCCGCCGGCGTGGAAACGGGCTCCCGGCTGCGGCTGCGCGGCGAGGGGGAGGATGGGATCAACGGCGGACCGAGCGGCGATCTCTATGTGTTTATCCAGGTAGAACCCCATGAATATTTTGACCGACGGGGCTATGATCTTTTCTGCCGTGTCCCGATTACTTATATCCAAGCCGCCCTGGGAGCAAAGATTGATATCCCGACCCTGACCGGGTCGGAAAAACTCAAGGTTCCGAAAGGCACCCAGCCGGGCGCCATTTTTCGACTGAAAGGCAAGGGCATTCCCCATCTGCGGGGCATGGGACGGGGAGACCAGATCATTGAAACGGTGGTCACCATCCCGACGGATTTGACCCGGAAACAGGAAGAATTGCTGAACGAGCTGGCAAAGCTTGAATAAGACAGCATGAAAGGAGATTTATCATGAATATGAAACGGACTCTCGCAATGGCATGTGTATGGTGTCTTTTCCTCCTGGGCGGCTGCGCCCCCCTGCTCATCGGCGGCGCTGCAGTCGGCGCCGGGGCGGGTACATACGCGTACATCAACGGCGAACTGCGGGTGGAATATAATGTGCCCTTCGACAAGGTCCGGACAGCGTGCGAAATGGCTGTGGCCGATCTGGGCGGCAAGGAAGTGACTCCCGATTGGCGAATCGGTGTGGGCACCATTCAGACCCGCATCCAGAACGAAAAGGTCACCTTGCGTCTCGAATACAAGACCAAGGAATCTACGATTCTTAGCATCCGGGTCGGTTACCTGGGCAACAAGGAATCCTCCCAGTTGATCAAGGACAAGGTCAGCGAAAATCTGGTCAAAAATCAGTAACTGTTTCCGGGTGAATACATCCCCGGTGGTACTGCTGCGAACATATTTAGTCGTCCCTGAATAATAGTTCATCCTACTGATATTATTTGTTTATTTACCATT
>CAYOYJ010000065.1:0-13620 GCA_964408155.1 uncultured Syntrophales bacterium | reverse complement strand
CGAGAATGATGATCTTTTTCTTCTTTGATGCCCTGATCTGCTCACGTTTACGGCTTTCCCGACGACTCACCTCCGGCAGTTCGATATCCACAACGAGCCGATCCGGTTTATCCAAAAATTTCTTCAGGGGAAAAACATTGGTTTCCACATCATTTTCCAGTTCCAGACGAACCAGAACGTCTCCCTCTTTCAGGGCAATGATCGCCACTTTTCGGATTCCCGATTTACCGATCTTCGTTTCCCGGGATACGGTTTCCGCGCAGGCTGTTTCCTGAAATGTGACGGACAGGCTTCCGTCCTGGCGGGAGGTGGTGAAAACGGGCGGTTCGGTCAGATCGAAAACAATCCGAGTGTGGTCAGGCGCCGTCCAATAGCGCATGTTCGTAACCTCGCCCGCGGCCTGAACCCATCCCCCCCGCAAAAAGACTGCTGCGAAGAAAACAATCAGAAAAAAAATTCTGAACAATTTTCCTTTCATGGTTATCCTTTAGCAAATCATACCCGATCCTGCAACAAAGAGGATAAAGCCGGTCATGGTTATGTCCGGAGATTAATACGAACGTTTAGTGAAGAGCGGTTGCGGACGCTTTGTTAGAGCAAGTTCTTGGTGGTTTCCTCGTTTGAGAAAAACATTGAATATTTTAACGAGCCATAGTATGAATCCGCCCTGTCGTTACTGCATATCCTTCCATGATAAAGGATGTCATCAGATCGGGCGATTAGCTCAGCTGGATAGAGCGTTGGTCTCCGGAACCAAAGGCCCCGAGTTCGAATCTCGGATCGCCCACCATGTAAAACGAAGGACTGAGGAAACCCCTGCAGTCCTTTTTTCGTGAATTCATCGGTTTTTCGATCAGATTTCCAACAGAAAGGCAAAAAGCAGAACCATAGGATTCCATCTAACTGCGGTTAAACGGGGCAGCTTTATTATTCCACGGTGAATTTATGCCGGGCCGTAATCCTGTACTCGCCGGGGCTGTAATTGTAGAAGGCTCGGGCCTCGTAATTTCCCGGTCGGGGGGCGTGAAAAGTCATGATGCCCTGCCCCCGCCTGGGTATGTACTGATAATCTCCCGCTTCCGTGTTGCGCGACCCGGCCGGGACAATACATATCCAGTCCCTTGATGACCCGGGGGCGCGGTAGTATCTTACCTTGATTCTTTCTCCGCGACGGTAGGTGTCCTGATCGGTTTCGATTAGAACTTTTTTCTTAACGACAGGGGCTTCACTTTTTTGCAGAGTTTTGTTTCCCGGTAATTCCTGTTGTGCCGTTACATTCCGGTCGCCATTTCCGACTTTATCCGTGGATAATTTTTGCGAAGAATTGTTAGAAACACATTGCTTTCCGATAATTACAAAAACCACGATCAACAAAAATACCAGCGCCGGTACAAGGATTTTTTTGACCGGCCGGCCACTTTTCGGTCCTTCAGCCGATGAACCAACGGCCTCCTTGGGCGCAAAGATCGCCATCTTAAATTCCCACCCCTGTTCGCGGGCGATGGCCTTGACCACGTCGCGTAACTTGCCGTATTCAAAACCGTATTTCCCCCCGAACAGCAGGTGGCCATGGATTTCTTTGCCGACCTCGATTCCCTTCTGGGTCGTCTTCTCACCGGAAAATAGGGCATCCATTCCGGTGGAGCTTTCCACCATCTTTTCCCAGAACGTTACCAGTTTCTTCACAGGATCAAGCTGGACCACGGCATCGTACTTTATTTTCACCTTTTGAAGCGCTGATTGTGCGCCGGTCTGGGCGGAAAATTCAAACCGCTGCGGGCTGATTTTTCTCACGGCCAGGAATTCGTTCGCCAGCGCCATCAGTCGGCCTTCAATCGAAGGCGGATCGGCTTCCTCCGGTGCGGCCTTTTCGTCATAGCGCCTGCCGCAATGCGAACAAAATACAGCTTCGGGGTCCATGGCTTGTCCGCATGAAGCGCAGTTTTTCACAGCGGCTTTTTTTTCGAGGCGAGTTCCGCAGTTGGTGCAAAAGGTCGCATCCGGCTCCATCATCTCTCCACAGTCGGAGCATTTTATCAAATCGGCATTCCCCATCGTGTTCAAATCCCTTTCTTTTAAGCCGCTTTTTTCATGCGGTTGTAATCCCAGATCACATGTCCGTTCATGGCCAGATTCAAGCCCGTGTTAAGAACCGACAAGCTCAGCACGATGATCGGCACGCGCCCCGTGCTGATGGTCAGAAACTGCGTCAGGAATAAAAGCGCTCCCCAGGTAATGATATAGGGCAGCGTGAAGTTCATCATGATTCCTTTTTCCGACTTCTTCACTTTGACCGCGCGGCCGTAAAAATAGCCGCCGGCGAGCCCCGCGATAAAGATAAGCATCCATATCCATTTGCCCAGCGGATTATGGGACAGAGCGGTGAAAACAACCAGCGCGATGAGCGCGATGACCTGCCCGAATAAAATCCACTTGGGCTTTACAAACTTTTCCTTGCGCCAGGTCAGAAGCATCAGCACGACACCGAGCACAAAAAGTGCCAGGAAAAAGTATGAAACGATTTTCAGAAATACAGGCCACATAACTTAAAATTCCCTCTTGATCATCACGCTTTCACCATGTGCAATTTGGCCAACTGCGCTCCAAGCATGTTCGCCACATCGTCCTTGGACATGTTCAGTTTCGCCTTAAGGAGCGCTTCCGCTTTGGCCGGGGCCATGCCTGAGTTTTCCACCTGTTTGAGAATATCCACCGCTTTCGTCAGGCGCGGGTCCACGGCAACATCAATCCCCTTGCTCTGCAGTGCGCTGACCCGTGTTTCAATCAGGTTGCCGTATTGCTTGGTGGTCTGCCTCATGCCGTCGGCCACGAGCTGCTCGGCTTTGGCCGGATCGACTTTGGCAATATTCTCCGCCTGCTGGTAAAGGTGCGTGGATTTGTAGGATGCCACCATGCCCGCCTGCTCCGGATCGGTAAACCGGCCGCCGTTTTTTTGCAGGATGACTTCCAGATCTTTCTGGGACGCGCCGTAGGATTCCGTTCCGACGCGATGCCCCGCCACATGGTCCATATCGTGGGCGAGTTTATCGGCTTCAGCCTGGAAGGCCTTAACCTTTTCGGGATCGGACGGAATCGGCTCGCCCGTCACCTTGCTGTACAGTTCCCGGTTATAGATTTCCTGGGCGTCTTTTACAGGCACATCCTTGATGACGACGTCTCCCGGTTCGACCTTGATGAATTTTCCGGGATTGTTCGGATCCGCCACGATCTCGCCGGGCTTGGCTTTCACTTTGACGGTAAAATCAAGATCGCTGCCCACCTTCGGCTTGGCGGTCGGATTGGTGGGCTTGACGATTTCCACATCTTTGGGATCAACGCCGTAACGCTGGGCAATCTTTTCCTTCACCACCTTATCCACGTCATCGGTAATGAGTTCCTTCATTTGCCGGTTATAGGCCAGCTTGATGGAATCATCCCCTTTATTGAGGGACTGAATGGCATGCTTGTCTTTCTGACATTCCACCAAAGCTTTCTTGATTTCGCCGGCGTCGCCGCTCTTGATGGCCTCCGCCAGTTTATCCGCTTTCTGCTGACCGGCCAGACGGCCCGCCTCCCAAGCCTGCACGCGCGCCGGGTCTTCCAGCTTGGCGGTGATTTTGGCGGCATCGCTCGCCGTTTCCGCCCCTTTGGCAGCCTTGGCGGTATCGGTCACCGCCTCTGCACTTTTTACGGCCTTGGCCGCGTCGCCTGCTGTTTCCGCCCCCCTGATGACCTTGACGCCGTCAATTCCGGCTTCCATGCCTTCCACCGCAACCTTGGTCCCGCCGGAAGCGAAGTTCATGCCGGCATCGACGGCGCCGTACAGGGCGCGGGCAACACGCTCTCCGACCGGAACATTCGGATCGAGTACTTTTCTCCAGTTGTCGATTCCGACAACGGATTCCACAAAACCAACCGGGTTGGATGCGATTGCCGCCGCCACGTTTCCAACCGCTCCCGCGGCTTTCAGCGCTCCGCTTCCCGCGCTCTTGACGACGTCGCCCACTTTGACGGAAGAATTCACGGGATGAAGGATCAGGTCTTTGGTTGTATCCACAGCAGCCTGACCGACGGCCTTGTAATTGTCAACGTCAGTTATCTCTCTGTAAATATCCGAGGCTGTATAGCCGGCGGCGGTAATCGCCGCGCCGGTTGTATCCCTGATTTCGCGGGCGGCATCCAGGGCGAGCCTGGCCAGGTCTCCCGGCAGGGCAGCCAAGTCTCTGTTCACGCCTGCTTCATAATTTTTCCAGGTTTCATGTAGTTGTGTGGCAAAAGAGTTATCCAGTACGCGCTGTCTTTCCAGTTCGGCAAGGCGTTCTCTCATGCGCTCGAGTTTTTCAATTTCCGCAATATTGTCCCGGATGTCGGCAAGTTTTTTCTGCGACTCTTCAATCCGATCGGTAAGAGCTTTGATGTCTCTATCAGTATCCGACTTATATTCATCCCATGACGCGCAACGCTGGGCCTCCATGGCTCTTCCATCTTCCGGAGTCACCCAGCCCCAGCGGTCCGACCAGACCATGCCCTTGCACATCATTCCACGCATCGCGTCATAGTCGGATTTGCTCATCCAGTAAGGGCCGACCTTGTCCCATGGTGGCTGGTACCAGACTTTTCCCTGGTACTCGAAGCCTGCTGGTATGGGATCGGGAATCACAGTTTCCAAATCCTTAGGTATCACGTCGATATCCTGAACGATATCCGAACCCGGCACTACCTGGTCATCTAGCGGCACATCCGCGGTTCCAAAGGTAAACAGACCTTCGAGCGTACCGCGGATATCGTGCAGGCTCTGGAGACCTCCCATGCCGAAAAGCTGAATAAAGGCACCCAGCACCATTACCATGGAACCGCCGGCAACGGCCAGGAGTGCCGCCTCAGGTGAAAGTAGCTCTTGTGAATCTTCAGAACCAGTGGGGATTGAATCATTCTCACCGCTGCTACCAGTGTCTATTGACTCTGGTGAAAGCTGTTCTTGAGAACTTTCAGTGCTTAACGGTGAGGGAAAGATACCCTTTTCACTACTGCCCGGCCCCTCCGGCATGCGTGAGTACATCAGCTTGGCTAAACGCTCGACTTGGGGCCGACAAAAGGCTTTTGCCATCGAGACACGATCTTCGAACGATGGTTGGGTAGCGTCGTGATAGGCACCTACGTTGTATTGAATGTAAATATCTCCATTGTAATACCGGCTTTTCCAGAAGAATATTCTGACAAATAAATAGAGGCTTCCGTCCTTTTCAGTACCCGTATATTCATCTATGACCCCGCCTGGAAGTCCTTCGTAAGGATTGACACTATGTCCAGATCCGCCCTGTGTCAGACGGCTAGCTCGAAATTTTTCAGGAGACCATTCGGGATAACTGTCGTTGATCTGATGATTGAGGTAAATAGCGTACAATGATACTATGATGTGGTCTTGATCAGTCCATGTGCGCCCATATTGATCTGTCCGATCAAAGAGTTTTTTCCCACGAATATCCTTACCAAATCTGTAAAAAGATGCGATACCCGCTATCCCATTGACACTTGAAGCAGTTTCTTCAAATTGATAACCACCGGGCATATCGGTAAGCTTGGGCACGAAACTTAAAAGAGTTTCCTCAGTGATCTGGGGAGATTGTGAAAGCGCAGTGCCAGTGTGTCCGATAATGCCGCTGAAAAGTGTAAAAAATGACAGGAACACAACAATAAGGAGTACTGTTCTTCTAAAGCGCATGGCCGCAACCCCCGCAGAACTTGGCTTCAGGTTTGACCGGCTTGCCGCAACCAGGACAGAAATTTTTCCTGGTGGCCGTTTTTCTCTTCTCAGCTGCAGATGAGTGTTCCTGCGGCAGAGGTTTTGCCTCAGGTTTCTTTTGCCCAGGCAATGTTTCGCGGACAATACCGCAGCGCTTCCGGGCTTCGGCATAAAGCTCCCAAAATTCGTTGTCCACCGGCATAAAAGACGCGCAGTGCCTGAGGATTTGATGCGCTGTAACAGGATCGCCGCAATCCAAAAAAAGTTTTGCAGCCGGAATCAAAACCAGGAACTGACCGGATACGGCAGGCTGAACAATTAAAAAGCGGTATTGCCGCATGGCCTCGTCAAGGCGGCCGGAGGATTGGAGGGCCAGGGCGTAGTTGGCCCGAAGCGCCAGGTTTTCCGGATCCAGGGCAAGCCCCAGTTCAAAATAGTGCGCCGCCTGTTCGTGGAAACCGTTTTCGCCCAGCCGGATGCCTTCCAGGGCGGCAAGCCTTGCGCCCGCGTCTTTATAGAAAAGCCGCTCTTCAGGGTGTTCGATGAGATAGTGTTCCAGCTCTTTCAGAAGCAGATCCAGGGCCACGCCGTCGGGAGAAAATATAGTTTTTTCACGGCCTTCACGCACAGGAAAAGGCATTGCAGGGAAATTGAGCTTCTTGCAGACGTTTTCCGCAAGCGAAAAAAACTGAATATCCGGCATAGGTTATCTTCCGAAAAAATCTTTATGCTGCAAACCGTTGTCAGCTTGTTTTAACCTTGTCTATCGGCAGACGATCAAGAATGCTTTAACATACACTCCGATTTTGCACGACAATGAGCTTACGGGGCGTGTTTGAATGTGCCGATGAATGTTGGTGGTCTGAACGCAAGGCAAGGTGATCGTCCGGGACAGTGGATTCTTGACAGGGAAAAAGATGCGTAATATAGGAGGAAACATCAAAACGCGCCTGTCTGGGAACCTGTGGAAAAAGAAGCGAACGTCTGGGATTATTTTGACCGCTTTTACTGTGTTTCACTGCGGGAACGGGAAGACCGCCGCCGGTCGGCCCGGGAAGCTTTCGCAAAGGTCGGACTGACTGACCGGGTTGAGTTTGTCCTGGGGGAACGCCATCCGTACGATATGGAAATCGGCGTCTACGAATCCCACATGCTTTGCCTGAGAAAGGGTTTGGAGGCGGGGGCGAGAAACATCGTCATTTTTGAAGACGATGTGGAATTTAACGGCTTTGATCCGGAACGTCTCACCCGTTGCACGGAATTCCTGCGACAGCGCCCGGAATGGAAGGTCCTGCTCCTCGGCGCACTCATCTGCTCCAGCCAAAAAACCACCAATCCGTGTGTGCAGAAAGTCCGTTACCAGAGTCTCACCCACGCCTACGTGTTGAACCGTCATTACGCGGAAACGCTGGCCTATGAACCCTGGCAGGGGATTGTCAACGACACCCTCTTCCGGTCCCTGACGGACGACGTTTATGCCCTGTATCCCATGTGCGCGTTTCAGAAAGATTTTACCTCGGATAATTACAAGTATCCGAATCTGTTGATTATCCGCCGGATGCTGGGCGGATTGAAACGCATCCAGAAGGCCTTTGAATTCTACCACCGGCATAAATTCGGCATTTACGCCGCGCAGATCATTCTGCTGCTTCTTGTCCTGTCCGCATTTCTCTATTGAAGAAATAACAGCTTCTACCTATTGAATATCTTCTAAAAGGGCCTTAAGGCGCAGGGCGTTCCGGGGCGCGTAGGCCATGTGGTCGTTATCGAAATAGACATAGGTTTCCCGGTTCCAGCCTCGGATCTTCTCCGCCCAGGCGGTAAGCTCTGCTTCCGTATAATCGGAGAGATAAAGCGAGCGGGACCCGTGAAGCCGGATGTAGATGAAATCGGCCGTGACGGCTTCCCGATAAGGATAGCGCCCCGCCGTATCGGCAATGCACCAGGCGATGCCGTGCCGCTCAAGGCAGGTAAGCGCCGTATCGGTAAACCACTCCCGGTTGCGGGCTTCGATCGTAAACTTCATTTCGGATGGCAGAAGCCGGCCGAAGGATTCGACCTCCGCCTGATGGAACCCCAGGCTGGGGGGAAGCTGAAACAGGACCACCCCCAGTTTTCCCTGTAAGGGCTTGATCGACAAAAAGAATTTCTCAAGGGACGGCCCGGCGTCCTTCAATCGTCGGATATGGGTGATGAACCGGTTGGCCTTGACGGACCAGGTGAAATCCGCCGGGGTCTTCCGATACCAGTTTGCAAAGGTGCTTTCCCGCAGGGAGCGATAGAAGGAGGCGTTCAATTCAACTGTCTGAAAACATTCGGTATAATAATCAAGCCACCGGGCATGCGGCAACGCGGGAGGATAAAAATTCCCCTGCCAGTGCGCGTAGGTCCAGCCCGATGTGCCGATACGAACTTTCATGATTCACGACTGTTGTTAAGCCAGCATATTTATTCTTTTTTTATTACCACATTCCGATTCAAAAGTTCTCTCCATAAATTCCGATATTTGCCTTCTTGACAAGGCGGCGCTTTTCCGTCATGGTGCCCCATGATTCATTCCGTACGGGCCTCCCGCATGATAAGCACCCACACCTTGCATCCACGCGAAAGAGTCCCCATACGGAAACCAAAGATCAAGCCCAAAAGGGAAATTCCATATTCTTCGTATGTTAGATAAGTATCTTAAAAATATTAAGAAAAAGCTCCCCGCGCTGACCAAACCCATCAGAGGCTATTTCAAAAACGAGCGCGTGCTGGCGGAAATCCGCAACTGCACCGGTCAACCCATCAAAAAGGTGGACGGTAAAATCTACGTGATCGGAGACAGTCACAGCAATTTCTTCAGCGGCGAGGAAGAAATTTTATCCATTCGTTTTCGCAAGGGTATTCATACCGGAAATCATCTCATCCCTTTTTTCAGAACCTTTCACATCGGCCCCGCCCTCGCGTTTAATTTATCCCGGATGAACACCACCTCTCAGGCACGCGAGAAAATACTTTACCTGATGGAGCATCAAATTCCTCCCCGGGCGGCGATTCTTCTCTGCTTCGGGGAAATCGACTGCCGGGTGCACATCCTCAGGCAGGCCGAAAAAAACAAGCTGCGCGCGGGCGACATCATCGACGGTATCCTGGACAATTACTTCACCCTCGTCAACGACCTGAAATGCAAAGGCTTCCGAATCATCTGCTGGGGTCCCATCGCTTCTCAGAAGGAATGCTGGAATCAAAATCCGGACTTCCCCAGGTACGGCACGGAGGTGGAGAGGAACAAAATCACGGAGATTTTCAATCATAAACTCGAAGAACGGTGCAGAAAGCATGATGTAAAATTCTGCAGCATTTTCCGGCATCTTATTTCGCCGGATTATCTCACCGATGAGCAGTATATCAGTGATCAGTGTCATTTATCCCAAAGGGCAATGAAATTGGCCATCAGAGAACTGGTCGACAAGGGCGTCATCCTGATCGACAAAACCCGAAAAATCGCGACTATCGCAGAGCACTAACTAATAAAAGAGATCTGCTTGCCGGTCCTTTTTTGTCTTTGACTTCGACAAGGCATGCTTATTCCTTCAAGTCTCTCTGTACCGATTTAACACCAAGCATCAGACATGTAACCTGATGTATTGTATTAACTTACAACTTATTTATTCATGATATCGTCAGGGTTCGCTGTGTTTGCTGCCCTCTTTCTGGGCAAAAGGCAGAGGAGAGCCATGAGGATGACAATGGTCACCGTCTGATACGCACCTTTGAAAAGCGCCCAGGAGAGCATGGCCACAAAAGGGAGGACCAGGATCATGACATGGAGGCGCAGGATCTCCCGCTGGAACGGTAGCGCCATCCGCCGCCAGGGGTTCAGGTTTCTGCCGAAGAAATCCTCCCAGTTGGCGACCAATACCGCCACCGCCACAGGCCAGAAACGCTCCAGCAGATACGCCACGGGACTGAAAAAATCCGAATTGATAAAGCCGTTCCGGCCGAAGAATACCAGGGGTTCCATTTCCGCGAAGACGGAGAGAAACAGGCCGTAGAATCCGAAGAGGAAACTGTAAACGCGAAACGCCAGGATGCCTCCGCATACACTTAACACCACGATTCCAAGCAGGTACACAATGGGCGGAAGACGCCGCACAAACGGCAGGCGTTCCTCATAGGCCACCCTATACGAACGGGCGAAGAGGATGATCTGGATGGACCCGGTGACGATACAGCCCCAGGTGTAAAGCAGCCCGGCCAGCCACGTCCCCCAGCAGAACGCCGGCAGTGACCACTGCTGAACGACTGCGAAGTAGCACGCCAGGGCAAAACCCAGCAGACCGTAAAGATTAAAAGCCGTTTTCACCGACGAAATGATCTCCCGATAGTTCAAAACCATAACGCTATTTATTCAATAATAAGCTTCCCCCATTCCACCCTGCCGAGCTTTCTCATTATCACATTTAACCCCAAATCTCCCATGCAAATCCTGTATTTATCCCCTTGACAAAGCTTCTTCTTTCCGTCATGGTTCCTTCACAACCTGCCAATAGCACCTTTATATATATAAGGTGGGACTGACAGGAATCTCTTCACCACCATGGCCTTAAAGTCTGTTCGGGGGAAACAAAATGCGCCTAAATCGGCAACTCACCAGAAGCAATAACCCGCAGCGACGCTGCCGGGATTTCATAGAATTTATCCATTATTATCAAGTATTTAATTATAAGGACCGGCCATGCTCGATAGCCTGATCAAGCGCTACCTGACCGACATCGGCGAAATTCATCGCACCGGCGCCCATGTCGCCGAAACCTCGTTTTACCCGCCGCTGGAACAACTGCTCACCGAGATCGGCAAGGCCCTTTCCCCAAAAGTCCGTTGTGTCATCAATCTCGCCAACCGGGGCGCGGGTCTCCCGGACGGCGGTTTGTTCTCCGCCGATCAGTTCCGCCGCAAGGCCCATGACGCCGACGCCAAGGCCAACCCCTTTCTGGTGCAAAACCCATCACGGGGCGTCATCGAGGCAAAAGCCCCGGCGGCGGATGTCCTTAAAATTGCCGAAACGGAACAGGTGGAACGGTACTGGAAACGTTACGGCATGGTCCTGGTCACCAACTTCCGCGCCTTCGCCCTCATCGGCAAGGGAGCAACCGGACAACCTTGTATTCTTGAATCCTTTAGCCTGGCGGAATCCGAAGCGGAATTATGGCGTTATACCACCCAGCCCCATCTGGCGGCGGAGCAAGGCGAACGTCTGCTGGAATATCTGAAACGGGTTTTGCTCCACAATGCACCCCTGGCGGCGCCGCAGGATGTGGCGGCGGTCCTGGCCTCCTACGCCCATGACGCCCGCCTCCGCATCGAGGCGGCGGATATTCCCGCCCTGACGGGCTTGCGTCAAGCCCTTGAAGAGGCCCTGGGGCTCCGCTTTGAAGGGGAAAAGGGCGAGCACTTTTTCCGGTCCACCCTCATTCAAACCCTCTTTTACGGCGTTTTTTCGGCCTGGGTCCTGTGGGCGCGTGGGCGCGACGCCAAAACGGCCGGGAAAACCGGTTTCGCCGACGCGTTGCACGAGGCGGCCGAACCTTACCGCATCACCGGTCCTTTCGACTGGAAGTCCGCCCACTGGCTGCTGCGGGTGCCGATGCTCCGCGCCCTGTTTGTGCAAGTCGCCGATCCCGGCCGGCTCGGCGCCCTGGGCCTGATCGAAGTCCTCGACTGGACCGCCGCCGCCCTGAACCGGGTGGATCGCGCCGCATTCTTTCAGTCCTTCGACGAAGGGCACGCCGTGCAATATTTCTATGAGCCCTTCCTGCAGGCCTTCGATCCGGAACTGCGCAAGGAACTGGGGGTCTGGTACACCCCGGAGGAGATCGTCCGCTATCAGGTCGAACGGGTGGACCGGGTGCTGCGGTCTGAACTCGGCCTGGCCGACGGCTTGGCCGATCCGCACGTGGTCGTCCTCGATCCCTGCTGCGGCACCGGCGCCTATTGGCGCGCGGTGCTCCGGCGGATCGCCGCCACGCTCCATGACAAGGGCGGTGACGCCCTGGTGGCGCACGACCTGAAACGGGCCGCCATGGAACGGATTTTCGGTTTTGAAATCCTTCCGGCGCCGTTTGTCATCGCCCATCTGCAAATCGGCCTGGAGTTGGAAACCCTCGGAGCGCCGCTCAGCGACGCTTTCGATCCCCCCGAACGCGCCGGGGTCTATCTGACCAACGCCCTCACCGGGTGGGAGCCGCCCAAGGAGAAGCCGAAGCAGATCGCCTTCCCCGGTTTCGACGACGAACGGGACGCCGCCGGGCGCGTCAAACAGGAAAAGCCCATCCTCGTCATCCTGGGCAATCCCCCCTACAATGCCTTTGCCGGGGTCAGTCCCCGGGAAGAGGACGGCCTCGTCGAACCCTACAAGAAGGGGCTTATTACTGAATGGGGGATCAAAAAGTTCAACCTGGACGATCTCTACATCCGCTTCTTCCGTCTCGCCGAACGGCGGATCGCCGAGGTCGGGGGGCGCGGCGTCGTATCGTTCATCTCCAATTTCTCGTACCTGAGCGACCCGTCTTTTGTGATCGCCCGCCGAAGATTTCTCGACGGGTTCGACGGCCTCTGGCTGGACTGCCTGAACGGCGACAGCCGGGAAACGGGGAAGCTCACCCCCGAGGGGAAACCCGATCCCTCCGTCTTCTCGACCGAGTGGAATCGGGAGGGAATTCGAGTCGGTACGGCGATTGGCCTGTTTGTAAAACGGGGAAAACCGGGAACAATGGAAGCGGAGGTCCGGTTCCGCCACTTCTGGGGCACGGAAAAACGGGCGGATCTCCTCGCCAGTCTCGACGCTACCGATTTCAATGGTCAATATGAAACCGCCAACCCTCAAAAAGAGAACCGTTGGAGTTTTCGGCCATCGCAGGTGCAAACCCTCTATTTACAATGGCCAAAGTTGACCGATTTCTGTGCGATCGCCCCCAGTAATGGATTGATGGAAAAGCGTGGCGGGGCACTCATGGACGACAACCGCAGCAAACTAGAAGCACGGATAAATCGTTATTTTGACAAAAGCACATCCTTTGATGATTTAAAGCTGGAAGGACATCCACTGACTTTGAATGCTGCGCGCTATGACGCTCGGAAGGCCCGTGAGAAAGTTCTAAAAGCTGAGGGCTTTATTTCCGACCGCGTGAAACGATATGCGTTGCGCCCATACGACACAATGTGGTGTTACTTCACACCGGTCCGGCCGATATGGAATGAACCTCGTCCATCCTATTGGGAACAGTGCTGGCAAGGGAATGCATTTCTATTATCCCGATTCAATCAAACCAAAGACCCTGAGGGCGTGCCGTTCTATTTTGTCCGTGGCTTAAGCGATGACCATTTACTTGCAACCGATGCCTCAGCATTTCCTCTTCGGATGAAGCATCGTGTTAACAGAGAAGATGTTTTAGTCGGGATGGAAGGTGAAATGGAGAAAATTATTGCCACCCTTTCTCCGGCCGCCCGCGCCTATCTGGCCGCACTGGATTTCCCTGACCCGGACACGGATCAAACCACGGCCGAACTGATCTGGTACCACGCCCTGGCCATCGGATATGCCCCCGCCTATCTCAGGGAAAACGCCGACGGTATCCGGCAGGATTGGCCGCGCATCCCCCTGCCCGCAGCGAAGGACCGGTTGCTTGCCTCCGCCGCTCTGGGGAAACAGGTGGCGGCGTTGCTGGATACGGAAACGCCGGTGCCCGGTGTGACGGCAGGAACCATTCCGGGAGAACTGAAGAATATCGCCGTTTTTCAGCGGGTGGACGGCAAACCCGCCCAACCCGATGCAGGCGACCTGGACCTGATCGCCGGATGGGGTCACGCCGGCAAGGACGGAGTCACCATGCCCG
>CAYOYJ010000064.1:0-13689 GCA_964408155.1 uncultured Syntrophales bacterium | reverse complement strand
CGCCATAATTGTTCATGGTGGAAGAAATGGCCGGCTCGAATGCTTCGGCAAGGTTGTCATAGGTTTTTGATTTCAGGTATTGTGTCGCCGCCGTCTGATCACCCTTGAGAATCTTGACTGCATCTTCAAATGTGATCTGCTTGATGGCGTCGATAAAAATCTCCTTGGCCTTCGGCGCCGCTGCTTCCGCAGCACGGTTCATACTTAGCACAAATTCATCGACCTGCGGCTGATAACCGATTTTTCCCAAAACATCCGCCACTTTCTGAATCTGTTTAGGCATGAGAATCTTGACCATCTGATTGGTAAAATAACCATCTTTTTGCGACAACAACCCCACCGCATTCCCGGCGCCGACGGTCAGGGCTTCTTTCAGCCCTGAAGCCGCCGTTTGGGCGTCAGGCGTTGTGCCGGCCGGCGACGTCAAACCTTTCAAAAAATCTCCCAACATCCCCGCCTGTACACCGGCTGTCATCAGAATCACTATTAACAATGGGATAAATATCTTCGATCTCATCATCACCACTCCTTTCTGAAAAGTCTTGCAATGAACCCTTGTCGCGGCACTGCCGACAGATCTTTCCAAATTTGTCCTGAAAGAATAGTGGCCGCCTTCCTCATATTTTGATATGTTAGCCAAATCGAATCCTTTTTTGTCCCTGAGGGTTCCAGTTTTATCCACTCAAGACAAGGACCTCACGACAGCATGAACCTCATTAAACCTTCCAAGATTGTCTGTGTCGGACTAAACTACCGGAAACATGCGCAAGAATTTAACATGCCGATTCCCGAAGAACCAGTCATTTTTTTGAAACCGCCTTCATCCCTTGTTTATGACGGGGATGATATTGTTTACTCACCCTTGACGCAGGAACTGCATTACGAAGCAGAACTGGGTGTTGTCATCGGCAGGACCTGCAAGGGCATATCGAAAAAAGACGTCTATCCGCATATTGAGGGCTACGTCTGCGCAAACGATGTCACCGCGCGGGATTTGCAACGCAAGGATGGTCAATGGACCCGTTCTAAGTCTTTTGATACTTTTTGCCCCATCGGGAAAATGGTTACGCAGAAAGATATGGTCAATCCCGACCACCTCCGTATCAGAGCCTTCCTGAATGGTAAAACCGTGCAGGATTCAAATACATCCGACATGATTTTTCCAGTCGCTGATATCGTCGCCTTCATTTCGTCCGTTATGACGCTTTTACCTCAAGATATCATCCTCACCGGCACGCCGCCCGGAGTGGGCCCCATGCAGAAAGGAGACCTGATCCGTATCGAGATAGAAGAAATCGGAGCCATATCAAATCGGGTTGTTTAATCAAAAGGAGTTCCCTATAAGCTCTTGTGGACCGAAATATTTCCTTGCCACCAGAGCAACTGATGTTAAACTGACCCGACTTCCTTTCACGGAGATGAATATCCGAACACCATGGAATCGTTAAAAGAAAAACCACTGGACGAAAGTCTCATCGCCTGTCCGGATTGTGATCTTCTCCAAAAAATTCCCGCGCTACCGCCGGGGGGGAGAGCTCGGTGTCAGCGCTGTCAACGGACACTGGTGGTCGATAGAACCATGGCGATCGAACGGACTTTGGCGTTGACCATCGCCGCTTCGATCTTTCTTTTAGTCGCCAATCTGGAACCCCTGTTGGGGCTTTCCGCGTACGGCCGTCAGACAGGCACCACTATTTTCGGTAGTGTCCTGGAAATGTGGGCGAGGGGATATGAAATCACCGCCGTTCTGGTCGGGTTCTGTGCCCTCTTGGCGCCTGCCGCCTACATCTCTTGCTTGTTGATCATCCACCTTGCAGCCCTGCGACCACAGGCTCCCTGGTGGATCAGCATCCTTCTGCATTGGGCCGACAGACAACAGAACTGGTCGATGCTTGAAGTTATGCTGCTCAGCGTTCTCATTTCCATGATCAAGCTTTCCGACATCGCCACGATGATTCCAGGCATCGGCATGTACGCCGTAGGGGCGCTGATTGCCCTGCTGGCTGTCATTAAAGTCAGTTTTGATCCGGACGCAATCTGGCAGCGACTCCAATGGGTAAACAACACCAGATCGCCAGAAACCGTCGACATGAAAGGGCCTGCTTGCGAGGTGTTAAAATCATGAGTTCCCCTGCCCTGACTTCCCAAAAAGCCGGTTTGGTCAGATGTGAAACCTGCGGCCTCATCTCAAAGCCCTTCAGACCCAACATCCCCGGTTATTGTCCCCGTTGCGGCTACCGGCTTTTTTTCCGCAGGCATAAAACCATTCAATATACCTGGGCATTGATCATTGCCGCCGCCATCTGCTACATTCCGGCCAATGTCCTCCCGGTTCTGACCAGAATGACCATCACCTACACCAAGGAGGATACCATCATCGATGGGATCCTCGCCCTGTATCTTGAAGGTTCCTGGCATCTGGCGCTCATCGTGTTGATTGCGAGCATCATTATCCCTATAGCCAAGCTGGTCGCCCTGGCCTATCTTCTCTGTATCGTCCAGTTCCGGTCGCGAGGCGCCAACATCGACCGGATGCGGCTTTATCGCCTGACAGATTTTGTGGGCCGTTGGTCCATGCTGGACGTGTTCGTCGTGACCTTTGCCGTCGCGCTTGTTCAACTTCAGCCGTTTTTAACGGCCAAACCGGCGCCGGGGGTTCTGTTCTTCGCTGCTGTCGTCGTCCTCACCATGCTGGCGGCCAAAACCTTTGATCCCCGTCTGATCTGGGATATCGATACCACGAGGGAGGATGGAAATGACCGATAACAATGACTTTTCTCAAATACCACAGGCCACACCCGAACCAAGAAAACGCATCATGTTTTCGGTCGTCTGGATCATTCCAATTCTGGCCGCCGTAGTCGCCCTGGGGATTGCGATTGATCGCTTTCTCAGCGAGGGTCCGACCATAACGATTGTCTTTAAAACAGCCGAAGGCGTCGAGGCGGGGAAAACGTTTATAAAATATAAGGATGTGAATATCGGGCAGGTCACCAAGGTGAAACTCTCTAAGGATTATCACAAAGTGGTCATCACCGCGAAAATCGACAAAAGTGCCGAGGGATTGCTGGTGGATGATGCCAAATTTTGGGTCGTACAGCCAAGGGTCACCTTGAGCGGCGTTTCCGGCATCAGCACACTTCTCTCCGGTAATTATATCGGCTTTGAAGCCGGTAAAGGATCAACTCTGAGGAACGATTTCCAGGGCTTGGATATACCCCCGGCGGTCATGGAAACGGAACCGGGTCGTCAGTTTATTCTTCAGGCTCCCACCCTTGGTTCATTGGGTATCGGTTCTCCGCTCTACTATCGCCAGTTGAACGTCGGACGCGTCGTCGCCTATGATCTGTCAAAAGACGGCAAATCCGTGATGATTCGTGTTTTCGTGAATAAACCC
This sequence comes from uncultured Syntrophales bacterium, assembly GCA_964408155.1. Classification (GTDB taxonomy): domain Bacteria; phylum Desulfobacterota; class Syntrophia; order Syntrophales; family JAAYKM01; genus JAAYKM01. The sequence continues at coordinate 10,292 of CAYOYJ010000064.1, read as the reverse complement.
TATGACTCCTATGTGACCGAAGAAACACGCTTCTGGCAATCAAGCGGTATCGATGTTTCCCTGGGAGCGAACGGCCTTACGGTAAAGACCCAGTCTGTCCTTTCACTTTTGATCGGAGGTATCGCCTTTGAAGTGCCGCCTTTTGTCAAGGAGGACCGTCCGGCTGAAGCCCATGCCGTCTACAATTTATACGCGGACAAAGCGACGGCCATGGCCCAGGAAGATGGCGTGATCGTTAATTATGTCCTCTATTTCGATGAATCCGTGCACGGTTTGGCACCGTCCGCCCCGGTGACCCTGCACGGTCTGAGCATCGGTGAAGTGACCGCCGTCGGACTCGAATATTCGGAAGCAAACGCCGATACCCGTCCCCGGGTGGATATCGCCCTTTACCCGGAGCGTTTTCTGAAACGGGCGCAACTGTCGCTCCATGCAACAGACCAGATCCGGAACCGCAACGCCTGCAACACCTTCCTCCGGCGACTGGTCAGCCGAGGTCTGCGGGCCCAGTTGCGTAGCGGAAATCTCCTGCTTGGACAGCGCTTTATCACCTTTGAGTTCTTTCCCAAAAGCGCGCCGATCCATGTTGACTGGAGTCACGAAACCCCGACATTACCCGTAACGGCGAGCGGACTCGTCGATCTTGAAGCCAAGGTCAACACGATCTTGGTTAAGATGGAAAAAATCCCCTATACCGAAATCGGAGAAGAGCTGAAACTGGCACTTAAATCCATGAACGAAACGGTCAAGAAGCTGGGGGAAGATATTTTACCTGAAGCCAAGCAAACCATGGCGGATCTGCGGCGGGCAATTGCTGCCGCAGAAAGAATACTCCAAAGCGGGGAACAGAATCTGGTGGGCACAGATGCGCCGGCACAGCAGGAACTCCGTGAAGCCCTGCGAGAAATCGCCCGGGCCGCCCGCGCAGTCAGTGTCTTTACCGAATACCTGGAGCAGAACCCCAGTGCGCTCATCCGGGGAAAAATACCGAAGAATCCGTAATCTAATGCAGATACTTAGCTATTCTTGCCGTTATATGCATTCTTACCTGCACAAACGGAATTGACATAAAATTTTTTACAGGATAATTGTGGCAAACGCTAAATGAAACACCAGTTTAATGGATCGCAGATGGATGAAAAATATGTTCAAGCCGACAGTTTTATTGATCACAATGAGGAAGCCATTTCCGATTTTGCCTTGCGTGTGGTGGGCAATTCGTCCTGCCAAACACCAATTGACACAGCGGTGAAGCTCTATTACGCTGTCCGCGACGAGATTTTCTATGACCCTTACACCTTGTCCTGCGAGCCCGTGGACTACCGGGCCAGTAACATCCTAGCCAAGCGGCGGGGATTTTGCGTGCAGAAGGCGGTTCTGCTGTGCGCCCTGGCCAGGGCGATGGGAATTCCTGCCCGTCTGGGTTTTGCCACGGTCACCAACCACCTGGCTTCCCGCAAACTCATGCATTTTATCGGGACCCACATCTTTGTCTTCCACGGATATACGGAATTCTGGCTCGGCCAACGATGGATCAAGGCAACCCCGGCTTTCAATCACGAACTGTGCGACAAATACCGTGTACCTCCGCTCGAATTCAACGGCCGGGATGACGCCCTCTTTCAACCCTATAACTCCGCCAAAAAACCATTTATGGAATATATCGGATATCATGGCAGCTTCTCCACAGTCCCTTTGCAACAAATGCTGAAGGCTTGGGAGGATTTCTACGGCGCTGAACGTGTCCAAGGCTGGTTTGACATAAAGTGTTCCACTTTTATCAAAGAAAGGAGTGATTTTTTAGAGGAAGCTCCTTTCAACCCTGAATAGGCATCGGAGGATGCCAAAGCATAGTCGTCCTGCTTATATGGCATGCAACCGCGAGGGAACATATCGCAGAGAGCAAAAAGACATGTTGCAGCGCAATTGTTCGGAAAGCGGCCGCATCACGCATCGGTTCCTCAAGGGAGCAGCCGTTTACAGTTGCCGGGTTCGTCCTGTACGAATACCGGCGCGACCGGCACGTGTACTCCCCTTCAACGCATCACCGCAAATGCAGGCATGATGCTTATCCGGACAACGGGAAAAATTGGATGAGACGTGACATTAAATCCAAGGCGAGAACCCTTCTGCATTACGGGAGGGTTCTCGTATTAATGCTTGAAGGGCTTTAGGTCCGGGTTGACACAGCGGCAATGCGCTTTAAGCCCGGAAAGCCGTCCAGAGATCTCGCCGAACCACTCCGGGATTTCCCGAAACCGCCCCGGCGTGGGCTGAAAGACCTTTTGACGGTGTTGCGGCTATAACCGCTCTTGGCCGTTTTCGCCGGATCGGCCCATAAAAAGCCGGCTGCGTCTTCCCCTTCATATTTCAAGGCGCTGCCCAATACCCGCTTCAGGCTTGACAAAATGGCAATATCTTTGATCGTAACGAAATTATAGGCGTCTCCGGTTCTAGAGGCTCGCCCCGTCCGGCCGATACGATGAGTATAGGCATCCATGGTATCGGGCATGTCGTAGTTGATCACATGAGACACCCGGGTCACGTCGATCCCGCGGGCTGCAATATCCGTTGCCACGAGAATCTTCACCTGACCCTCACGAAAATGATTGAGCGCGCGCTGACGTTCCTTCTGCAGCATGTTTCCGTGAAGCGCGACAGCGTTGTGGCCGCCCCGCTCCAGTTGGCTGGCAAGGCTTTCCGCGTCCCGCTTTGTCTTCGTGAAAACCAGGACGGATTCTATTTCAGTCTTGCTTAAAATATCCTTTAAAAGTGATGTTTTGCGCATCTGCTCCACGGCATAACAGGTGTGGGTAACGGACTTGACCGGCGCGATCTGACCGATCTGCACACGGACAGGGTTATTGAGCATTTCTCCGGCCAGGGCTGCGATCTCTCCCGGCATGGTCGCCGCAAAAAGGAGATTCTGCCGCCGTCTGGGCAAATGGCCCAAAATCTTCCGGATGTCGGGCAGAAATCCCATGTCGAACATATGGTCCGCCTCATCCAGGACGAGAATTTCAATCGCCGATACGTTGATGGTGCCCCGTTCGATGTGATCGAGGAGCCGTCCGGGACAAGCCGCCACAACATCGACCTTACCGCGCAACCGATTGATCTGATTGTGAATGCTGACGCCGCCATAGACAGTGGTGCTGGTTAATTTCGTTTTCTTAGCCAGTTGGGTAATGTTCTTGTTGATCTGTTCCGTCAATTCCCGGGTCGGAGCGATAATCAGCGCCCGCAGTCGCCCCCGGGGTCCGTCCATCAGCCGCTGCAGGACCGGCAGGACAAAGGCCGCCGTCTTGCCGGTTCCGGTCTGGGCAAGGCCCATGACGTCCCTTCCCTCCATGATCGGAGGAATGGATTGTGATTGAATCGGTGTCGGCTCGTCGTAACCCATGGCCTGTACACCGTCGTAAATTTTCGTGTGTAGCGCAAAGTTCTCAAAATTCATCTTTTCTTCTTTCTGCATCGTCTTTCCATTTGTGATTACTTAATAAAAAAAGCCCGCAGGACTTAATAAAAAATCCCTGGGGCTCACCTTTTAACGCTGTGGATTTTAGATTAAACAACATTGGGAAGGCTGATACAGGAAAATAACGAATCTGTCAACGTTTTTGTCGCATCAGGGAGAAAAACGGGTGATTGCCGGGTTGTTTTCAGGGAAGCGATTGTCCGATTAAAGTTTGTCCGGACATCTGCCGATACATGTATCGAAACGAGTCGTCTGCGGTGCACGTGCTTCAGTCATGAAGCTGGAATCGAACGAGAAAAAAACCGCAGGGTCTACTGGCGCAAGGCGCCCACTTTGAAGACTAAGAAAAAGGTAACCAGATTCTTCAGTCTTCTGACAACACGGCATATGCGGAGACCGTTTCGGCCAAAAGCAACGCCCCTTCATGGCAGGATGCCGGAAGGGGTTTTTCATTTCCGTCTGACGCGCCGTTGATCAGCACCCGCAGGTAGATCCACAACCGCCCGCATCTTTCAGTTCCGACGAAATTTTTAATCCTGATCCTCTGGCGGAGATCTCAAAATCGACGCGGATCGGCCGGGATTTTTCATACAGATCCTTACTGATGACGTAGGTGATCCCCCTGTCCTTAAAGATCACGTCTCTATCCCGGGGCTCATCCAGAGCAATGCCCAAACCCGGGCCGCCTCAACCGGTCTTGATGATAATCCGGACGGCATGGGGCCACTTATGCTGGCGGGTATACGCGGCAATGATGTCGCTCGCCGCTTCCGTTACTTGAAACATGAACGCGTCTCCTTTTTAATAGTTGAACACCCGCTGACCATCAGCGGGTGTTCAACCCAGCTTCGGCAAGATATCTCATGAACTTTATTGATTGTTATTTGGAAGATGCCTAACACCAAAAATCAGCCGCCGAAGTACGAGATCGGCTGGATTGTTTTGCAAGGCCGTTTCCCTCACTTCATTGTTTCTGCCAACTCAATCAGTGTACGGTTCACCGTGTCAAGTCGAACCAGCCCGTAGCGTGGGTATTCAATGTCAAGCGTAACATAAAGAACCCCGGCAGTAATGGCAGCCAATAGGATATGGTAGAAGCAGCCGGGGCGTTTGAAGATTCCGGCTCGATATCCAGTCAATCCGGCACACGCAAAGGCGATGACAAAGAGCATGACCCAGATGAGCACAGAAGGGTGTGTCCGTATTGCGGCGGTGCGAATAGACACGATGTCGATCATTTCGTTTAGTGCGGGCAATAGAAGCTGGCGTACAGATTGGTATTGCGGATCGGCGCTCACAGCCACTGCACGATTCCATATTTCTTTCTGAAGCGCAACAGATCGAGCAAGCTCGTTTCGGGTTGCCGAGTCATCAATGAGTTTTTCGTATAAGGCGGCTCGGGAAGCCGCATAGGCACGGAATTTTTCGCGTAAGGGTGCCTGAACGGAAACCGGAAGCAGATCCAAACGGAGATATGCCGTCCCAATTGCGTTCGCTTCTTGAACAATGAGTTGTCGCCGTACATCGTAACGCGAATTGGCACCTGAGAACGTAAACGCAATCAAAAGTCCCAGAAGAGCGAAAACCGCGCCGATAATGGCACCCGACACCTCTGTATGCGCGTCCTCACCTTGAGGTTTGCGGAGTCCAAGCCGGTAGCAGAGAAAAGAAACCAACGACATCCCGATAAACAGGAATATGCAAGCTATCTCCATTAAGAGTAATCGGTTCATATTTGCTCCTCACAATTCAAAAGAATCAGGGCACGGACTCCGCAGATACCTTTCGTGATGTGCCCAATGCAAAAATCGGCAGGGGCTGTAGACCGTCCGGTGGATTATTTTGTTATGAATTTTTACCTAATGCGTTTTCTACGAGGCGCTTGTAAAACTTTCTGCAGGTGCTGTCAAATGAATTTTGTTCCTCTTTCGAAAAATCATGAATCAGCGGACCATCGATAGAATCCATGTAAGTCGCAAGAAGGAGGCACAGTTCAGTCTTGCGACTTAATTTCTATAATTTTCCCCCTGTCGATACGTTTAATTGTATATCTCCCGAGCCTCTTGCAAAAAGAGGGATGATTTAATTACACCCACATGGCGAAATAACATCTTATAATCATTGAACTTCATGGAATTTCCTGGTATCGTTTTATAACCCGCAAAACGGAACCAAGGAGGATGCCATGAAGTTCGTGGAAAAGATATCATGGTTGATGGGGGGCGTGTCCAAGAGAATCTAATTTCCCCATCTGAACCAATGTTTGAAGACTGAGGTACTATTATTCAGGGACGACTAAGTAGTCCGGACAGTAGTGATTCTACGACGGTATTTTTCTTCTCAGACAAAACGATTTGCGTCGCATGACGGGGTGATAGGATTCCTTGGACTGGGCCAGGCCTGCCAATCCCATATCGCTTTCCTTATTAATATATGTGTCATGGGCGAACAACCGGCGGGCGCACTCCCGGTCCAGAAAGGGATACAAACCGGGGATGTCGGGAAAGGCTTTTTCGAAAGTCAGATTCGCCATATTTTCGGACAGGGGGGTACGGATGGCGAAGGCGCTGACAACTCCATCGATACGAACCAGCAGGCCTTCTACCTCCAACTCATCGAAGTGATTGAGCATGTTGACGGCAGCCTGTTTCTCGCAGGCGAGACTTTCATTTTCCGCCATGTTGCAGGTGTAGTAACGGCACCATGCTTCGATGAAGACCAGACATTCCCCGGCATTATTCGACGAGATATGCTCCAGGGTGAACTTGTCCTTGTTTTGATTCACAAAACGGGTAATCCAGTTGCGCTTGTTGGCGTAGCGGTTACCCTTCAGCACGGCGAGATCTTCCGTTCTGTAGATATAATCCTCATATTCGCGCTGTTCGATGCAGTCGAAGTAAGGCGCTAACGCCATCAGTCCATGGCGCAGGACATAGTCTTCCGGAACATAACAGAAAGCGGGAAAACCAAGCTCCCGGGAAATTTCAAATAGAACTTGAGGGGGAGCGTCCCAATGCGGCGCGATAGGCAAGATCAGATGATTTTCCTCCGGTCGCGGCAAACAGAATGAACCGATCAAAAGGACCTGATCCCGAACCTGGAAGACGGGTTTGTATATTTCATTACTCCAGGCGATCAAAGACGGTAGGGAATAAACGGACAGTAAATGGGGCTGACCGCTGAAAAGAGGTTTCAGCCGTGGATAATCGGCAGGGGTAAGCGGTTGCATGGTCAGGGTTTGTTTTTCAAAAGCATGGGGGTTGAGTTTTCCATGGCGTCGAAACCCATCGGGCTGTAAAAGGCCTGTGTATTGCGGCCCGCGATCAGTCCGATCCAGTTGATGCCTTCGCTTTCCAGGCGGTCTATCAGACGTTTCAGGATTTCATGGCCGATGCCCCGATGCCGCCAGTCGGGATGAACGGTCAGGTCCTGGATATAGGCGTCGTGGGCACGATCGCTGATGACCCGCCCCATACCGATAACCCGACCGTTATCCAGGGCCGCGAGAAAGCAGTGGCTGCCGCGGATAATTTTCATGACCAGTTCCGTGTCGTCACGTTCATCCGACCACCAGCATGCATGTCGATAAAGATCTATAATATCCGTAAGATAAGCGCTTTCTGGTGCTGATATGAATTCATAATCCATTGTTTATTTCCCCGTTGTGTTATCGACTGATATTTTTGTCATCTAAGGGCTTTATATTCCATAACGACACCGTTTTCGTCAAGATTTAACTCCGCAGAGCAGACAAGCGGTACGGCCAAATCTTGATTCAATCATTATTTTTCATTAGTGACTCTTGAGAGAAACGGCAAGCAGACTGCCGACTTCCAGAGAGACGAACATTGAGGAATGAAGAAGCAAGAAACGATGAACGCATTCTACTGAAGAACGTATCCTGAGTATACCTTGTGAACAGCTCTCTTCCGAAACCTTACGGGCTACCATTGAAGAATTCGTTACCCATGATGGAACGGACTATGGGGAAATAGAAGTTCAACTTGAGCAAAAGATACAGCAGGTTCAGAAGGAATTATATCGGGGAAAGCTGTAATCCTGTTCGATACAAAAGACCGGGTCTGCAATATTGTCTTGAAAGATGATCCCAGGATAAAATAATCATATCCATAAAATTAATTGTAATGGGTTCGCGTTTTTGAGATGTTAAGCCTCAGTGACTGCAAACTGAATCTTGATTAAATGCGGATCACACTTGCCCGGGAAGCATCATGAGATGTGATGAGCACTGAATCTGTCATTTTACCCGACAGATTTGTCGAAAGGAATAGTCTTTCGACAAGCCTTCTAACTGCTTATTATCACGATATAGATTTCGGGATCGCCACTTCTTGCTCGACATTCTTGTCAGAATTTCAATGTTATATTATGATAAAAGCCATCGCATTATCGCTATGTTAAATCTATTCACAGAAATGGCATGCTCACTGCAACTATTCAGGTAAAGGGAAACAGGCGGGGGACAGGTGGTTTCATGCTTGGCATACACCAGATTACTTATGCGATAAAGGCACATCCTTCCTATCAGATGACGAGAAATATTGAATGAAGGTCCATCAATATTTGACTATGTGGAATATTTTCAAGAGAAAAATACACGAACCCTTGGCGGGTCAACTTGCAGATCTTGATCATTACCCGCAAGAGTTTGCAAAATTAATAACAAATGGGCTTGACTGTGATGTCTTGCCGGGTTCGAGTGGCCCTTTTGGCGGGCCATCTAAGCCAATGCCCGTGAATCCCTTCGATAGAAGACTCAAAATCGATTTGCCTTATGCATACGGCGTCACTCAATTCGTCAAGGATTTTCCTTACGGCCTTCCTGACGCGCTCATCAATTTCTACGGAATGCATCTGGGCGAAACCTTTGCTCGGCACGCTCGTAAAAAACCGGAAATACACAGCTTTACCCGGAAAAAAGGACATTGAGAGATTCCTATGAAGAGGTCTATTAAATTTATCAAGGGGAATTGGCAATACGTAGCGATTGCCGCTGCTCTGGCTTCAGTCACGGTATTCGAATGGCATCGCCTTTATATGACTGAACTCGAATACCATGTTGCCAGCGCGGTCAGCATGAAGGAATGCCTTTTGGATGAACAGAAAAAGTTGAGGATTGAAGTTGCGGAGTTAAAAAAACCTGAAAGAATATTTTGGGTAGCCGTAACCAAATTACAGATGACCTATCCGAAACAGGAACAAATTATACTAATAAAAAAATCTCATCGAGACAGATGGACATTAAATAGATCCTGGCTGGACAGTCATTCGGCAACATTTTAAACGGAGATCTTTGGATTAAGTGGTTCGGTCGTAGCTCCGAAGATAAAACAGCTAAGTTTATAAAATCGTCATACGCAAAGAGATGGATTTTTGTGCACGAGGACTGAAGGCTGCCATGTGAAAGAAAAACACAAAAGCGAGTCAAGAGTCAGAGAGATGGATGGCAGCAAGGAGATATCCATCACAAATCCATCACAATCACAAAAAAATGGGGGTCACAAACCGTTATTACGACTTGTAACCCCTTGTTTTTACTTGGTGGGCCGTACGGGAATCGGACCCGTGACCAACGGATTAAAAGACATCAAGTACCTCCTTGAACACCGGTTCGGATGGGGCAAAGTCGACAAGATCGAAGTAGGAGGGAAGATCGAGCAGGAGCATGAACACCATAACGACATGGAAATCGGACCTGCTCTTCGAGAAGTACTGGAGCAGTTGGGTGTTTACAACGAGCAGGGTACTGAATAACCACCTAAAGCAGGCCACAAAAAGGCTGCTTGTAAGCAATGTTTGTCAGCGCTCGATACCATAATTCCAATCTGGCCTTGATCGTAGATGGTTCCTGTCAACGGCAATGCTCGACGTCGACCCATCGTCGGCACATCGACGAACTGTTGCCAAACGCCCGCCGAGGCATTGTCCGTCAAGGCATCATCTCTCCCCCCAATGTGCCCATCATTACCCAAGAGAAGCTGCCATTTAGGCAAAAATTTGACTGCCAAACATAATTTGACTTCCGGCACCTAATTTGTATAATTCAAAAGTTTTTTTGATGAGCATTATTTCAACATCCCTTATGTTGCCAAAGATAAAAACGAATTTCGGGGGGCATCGTTAGTGCCAGAGCCGCTCTCAGACAAAGTAATAGAAAAAATTGATCAAGTATCTGAATTGTACTACCGCCTTGTCATTCTGGTGGCTCCGCCCAGTTCAGGAAAGACCACCGTGCTTCGGGACATCCATCAGCGCACAGCTTTTCCGCTCTTCAATGTAAACCTTGAATTATCCGTGAGAATGCTCGCCCTCGCCGAGCGGCAGCGAGCGTTGCATTTGCCCCGCCTCCTCGCGGAGATCGTGGGCGCATCCGAAGCCGATGTTGTTCTTTTGGACAACGTCGAGGTACTTTTCGATGTCTCGCTCAAGCAGGACCCGTTGCGGCTCCTACAGGGAATCTCCCGGAACAAAACGGTGGTCGCAGCCTGGAGCGGCTCCATCGACGGAGAGCATATGGTCTATGCGAAGCCGGACCACCCAGAATACAAACGATATCATTTAAAAGATTTCCTTGCGGTGGTCCCGGAGGCTGATAAATGAAGACAAGGACGAAAGTGCAGGAGGGCAAATGTGATGAAATATGAAGACCTGATCCAGTTCGAGCCTATCGAATCTGTAGTCCAATTACGAGATGCTGATGAGTCCGCCGCTGCCCAGCAGCTTGTCCAGACCTATGTCATCTCCTCGGAGATGGCCGAGAAGTTGGTCAGCTTGGTCGTTCCCCAGCTTCAGT
>CAYOYJ010000063.1:0-13702 GCA_964408155.1 uncultured Syntrophales bacterium | reverse complement strand
GCTGATGATCGAAGCGGCAATGCGCGGACTGATCAGGTATTTGAGCGGATCAATTCGCATGGTATCCAGGGCGTCGACCTGCTCGGAAATGCGTTGAATGCCGATTTCCGCCGTGATGGCCGAGCCGGCACGGGCGGTTATCATGATGGCCGTTAAAACGGGTCCCAGTTCCCGCACCAGGGAAAGAGCGACCAGAGTACCGAGGGCGCCTTCGGCGCCGAACTTGACCAGGGCGTAATAGGACTGAAGGCCCAGCACCATGCCCGTAAAGATGCCGACCAGAAGGATAATCAGAGTCGATTTTGCGCCGATGTAATAAAGCTGCTGCACAATTTTAACAAGCTGTTTGTTTTGAAATATTTTTAAAGCAGCCAAGGTAAGGAAAATAGCGGCAGCCCCCAGGCTTTTTATCCAGAGAATCGTTAAACGACCCGTAAAAGCGAAGGGTTCAAACAAGAATTTGAACACACTAAGCCTCGTCTTGTTTTGCGAGTTATTTTTGATATCCGATAAAAAAGCCATAAGTCTGCTATTCCAGAATTTTATTTGAATAACCCAAAGGACTTTATGTATCATTAGTGAGATGTCCGACAGCACAAAAACCGGAACTATTATCAGTAATTTTGCAAAGAAGTCAATATCGGAATCGGCATCCGAATTGCCTAAATTTATGGCTTTCTTTTAAGATTAATTTCCGTTAGCATGGTTAATATCAAGCGGGAATCGATGAATCATGCCGCAAAACCAGGTTGAAAGGGAGGTCAGCGATGGTCAAAAAAATCTTTTCTGTCGTAAGTCTGATGCTGTTCATTACAGCTTGTGCTTCCGTGATGTCAGAGACAACCATGAACAGTGTGGATCAAAACGTTTCCTTCGCGGCGCTTCAGCAGAAGCCGGACACCTACAAAGGCAAAGTCGTGTTGCTGGGTGGACAGATCATAGCCACGACGGTTAAGGATAATGAGACGTGGATCGAACTGCTGGAAAAGAAACTCGACTCGGGGCAAAAACCGGAGAACACCGATCAATCGGGGGGACGTTTCCTGGTGAAATTTCAGGGCTTTCTCGACCCTGCCATCTATTCGCCCGGAAGATACTTGACCATAGCGGGCCAGGTGGAGGGCAAGGTTATTCGCCCGATTAATGAGACGAAATACACCTTTCCGGTGCTTGCAGCCAAAGAACACTATCTTTGGAAGCCGGAGGACACCGCCAGCAGTCGGCCAAGGTTTGGCATCGGTGTCGGCGGCGGGGTAGGCAGCCACGGCAGCGGCGGCGGCGTGGGAGTCGGCGTGGGGTTCTAAATGCGAGCGCAACTTTGTGTTGCTGTCTTTTTAATCCTGATTGCTTCCTGCGCGCCTTTTTCTCAAGAGGTGATGCAAGAGGTAACAAGAGATATTGCATTCAACGATGTGGTCAAGGCGCCGGACGCATTTAAGGACGTATCCGTGATCTGGGGAGGGGTCATCGTCGAGACCGTCGCCAGGGCTGATGATACCCTGGTTATTGTCCGGCAAACGGATCTCGATTTTCAGAAGCGACCGATCAATCCGGATACATCGGCAGGACGCTTTATCATTTGTTATCAGGGTTTTCTCGATCCGGCAATCTACACCAAAAATCGTGAGGTGACGGTGGTGGGAAAGATCGCCGGGATAGAGGAGCATCCCGTCGGCGATTATCGCTATCCCCATCCGTTAATTGACACGAAGGACCTCCGGCTGTGGGAAAAGCGGATTGAGTATCCCTATTACTATGATCCCTGGTATCCCTGGGGACCCTATCCCTGGAGACCTTATCCCTGGTACCGCCATCCGTGGCACCATCATCCTTACTGGTGGTGAAAGGATATGTAGGGGCGGTGCCTTTTTTTATAGCGACTTATCATTTCCAGAGGGGTCTTCCATATACGGTGGCACCCGTCTTTGAGGCGATCCGGTATTTCTAAGCCGCCGGAAACCTCATCGCCTGTATGATGAAGGATCACGAGATGACCGCCGGTACCACCTTTGCTCTGAAATAATTTGATCTTAGAGATTAAATACCGGCGACAGCACAGTCAATATGGTGGAAGAGAAAAGGAAAGGGCGACGATGACGATTTCCGAATGGCTTGATAGGAAGGTAACCGAAGGCGTGGACGTTTCCCATATTACATTACCCGAAGGGATGTTAAATGACGAAGCACCGGAGGAGACGGTCTATTTTCATGAAATACGAGCATGCAGTATCCTCTGTCCGGAAGATCATCCTTTTGCCACGGTTGAACGATTCGGGGACTGGTATTATGCCCGGGGCCGTGACCGGGAGTCCGGTCCCCACACGGCGCTCCCGCTATGGTGGCTGTGGACGGAGGATGAATCCCTGGCAGTGAAAACGGCGCAAGCACGCCTTGAAAAGCAACAGTGATAAAGTATGAGCCGATCCGGGTGGGGTGTTACAGCAGCTATAGAGCCCATGAGAAGCCGGTCTCGTTTTTCTTTCGGGGGTGCTCTTGGGAAATCTCCGATATTTTTAAAGGCAACAAGCCGGCCTGTTTGGGCGCAGGTCATCAGACCGGGTGGATGGCCATGCTTGCACAGAAGGAGCTTTTCACCCGGGAAAAGCGGGAGCATCGATTTCTGTAACATTCAAGGTGCGTATCCCGCCGACGTTGGTGCTTGTCCTGTTTTTTAGCTATTTTCGCCAGAAGGCCGGCACCAAGAGAACAATAACCGTATAAATTTCCAGGCGCCCCAGGAGCATGGCAAAAGTCAGCAACCATTTCCCAACCGCATGAACGCCGGAAAAATTGTCCAGCGGCCCGAGGCTTCCCAGAGCAGGTCCCACATTACCAAGACAGGTCGCCATCCCTGAGGCTGCGGAAATCATATCCAGATTGAGCGCAGTCAGGGCCGTGACTCCGGTAATATAGATTCCTGCATAGAGCAGGAAAAATCCCCAGATGCTGCGCATGATTGTTTGAGGAACCGGTATCTTACCCAGCTTGACCACTGTGATGGCATGAGGATGGATGATCCTGAGAATCTCCAGGTAACATGATTTGACCAGCAGGACGATGCGGACAATCTTGATGGCGCCGCCGGTCGAACCGGCCATACTGCCCAGAAACAGACAGAGAAAGAGAATCTGCTGTGAAAAGGCAGGCCATTTTTCATAATCCGCTGTAAAAAATCCGGTTGTGGTGATGAGTGATACGACCTGGAAGGAAGCATACCGGAAAGCATCCAGAATGTTTGGATAAATCGTTCCGAAAACATCCAGAAACAAAAGAAAGATCAGGGTGCCGGTCATGTAAAAATAGGCACGCAGCTCCGGGTCGCGAAAGAACGGTTGCACGTTGCCCGTGACGAGCTTGTAATAAAGAGAAAAATTGACTCCCGCCAGAAACATGAAAAGCAGGATGACAAAATCGATATAGATGCTCTGATAGTGGCCTACACTGGCGTTCCGGGTGGAAAAGCCGCCGGTGGACATGGTGGCAAAGGTATGACAGACGGCATCATATAAAGACATGCCACCGAACGTCAGGAGCAGGATTTGAACACCGGTCATGGCGACATAGATTTTCCAGAGTGCCTTTGCCGTGTCGGAAATACGAGGAGTCAGTTTGTCTACGACGGGACTCGGCGTCTCCGCCTTATACAGTTCCATTCCCCCGATTCCGAGAAAAGGAAGCACGGCGATGGAAAAGACGATAATGCCCATGCCGCCCATCCACTGGGTCTGCGCACGCCAGAAAAGGATAGCCGGGGGAAGGCCCTCTATATTCTTCAGGATGCTGGCACCGGTTGTCGTGAATCCGGACATGCTTTCGAAATAAGCATCCGTAAAACTGGGGATGGCTCCGGAGAATAGGTAGGGCAGAGTCGCGGCAAGCACGGCAGCGGTCCACCCAAGACTGACAATGAGCACCCCCTCCCGATGCCCCAGGTGTAAGTCCTGATGGCCGCGGGTAAAAAGGAAAATTCCGCCGCCTGCCGTACAGGACGCCAGAAGGGAAAAAATAATGGCGCCCGCGCTGCCGTCCTGATAGTAAAGAGCGACGACCAGCGGCAGGATCATGGACAGGCCAAGATAAAAAACTAAAGCGCCCACCAGGTATGAGACAAGGCGGAAGTTCATCAAAAATACTCCAGTTTGACGGTAAGCAGGCTTTCTACCTGGCTGACAACCTGCTGCATGGCAAAGATGATCAGATGATCATGGGGAAGAACAATGGTGTTTCCCCGAGGGATGATGATATCATCCCCCCGTACAATCGCGCCCAGGATCGCCCCCGAAGGAAAGTTTAATTCCGACAGGGGGGTATTGATGATATCCGACGTTTCCAAGGCTTCCGCTTCGATAGCCTCTGCCTGCTCTTCTCTCAAGGGCGCCACAGAAAGAATCCTTCCTTGGCGAAGGTGTTGTAGAATGGCCCGTGCCGCTGACATGCGGGGATTGATGACCGTGTCCAGTCCGATGGCCGAAACGATATGCATATAGCTCAATTTGCTGACTCGGGTGATGGTTCGCCGGGTTCCCAACTCCTTGCCCAGCAGCGAAATGAGAACATTGCACTCCTCATCCCCGGTCACGGCGATGATCAGATCCATATGGCCTGCGTTTTCTTCTTGAAGCAGATCGCGGTCGGTACCGTCTCCCTTTATGGTAATCACATGATCCAGCAGTGCGGCGGCGGATTTACATTTTTCTCCGTCCTGGTCGATCAGCCTGACATTCAAGCTTCGTCTGTCAAGTGCCTGGGCAACGGCCATGCCTGTTCCGCCGGCCCCGACGATGATTATGTTTTTCACCGGATGGGTCGGCATGTTCAGCTGGGCAAGGGTTGTGCGGACATCCGATTTTTTGACCACCAGGTAAATAAGATCCAACGGATGGATGGTATCCTTTCCGCTGGGAATAATGATTCTGTGCCCCCGAACAATTGCCCCGATCAACAGGTTCCGGCTATGAGTCCCCAGTTTACTGAGTGTTTTTCCGGCAAGAGGAGAGTCATGGGAGATCAGCACGCTGACCAGTTTCACCGCACCGTCGACAAAATCAATCACCTCGGATGCGCCGGGGATTTCTATCAGATCAAGAATCGTTTTGACCATCATATTCTGGGTATTGATGATCAAATCCACCCCCAGCACATCCTGGCTGAACAGGGATTGTTCCTGAAGGTATTCCTGATTCCTGACCCGGGCGATCTTGACGGTATAACGGTTGAGGCTCCGGGCCAACAGGCACGCGATCAGGTTGACCTCGTCACTGTCGGTTGCAGCAACCAGAAGCTTTGCTTCTTGGATGCCCGCGGTTCGCAGCGTCTGCGGACTTGTTCCTGAACCCAGCAATGCCTGGACATCCAGGTGCTCAGCGATCCGGCGTATTTTTGCCGGGTCGGTGTCGATCAGAACAACGTCTTTCCTCTCGTCGGAGAGTTTTTTTGCGATGTGATATCCGACTTCACCGGCGCCGATAATGATGACGCGCATGATTTCCTCCGCCATGGGTAAATTGACGTACGTATACAACAGAAATAGACACGATTGAAGAAGAAAAAGGGAGAATGCGACGAATTTACCGTTTAGTCATGACAGAAAAAAATAAAGGACGGCTACCGAGTGTTCGATGGTTTTAATGACTGGTTTTCCAAGAGCCTGTGTTATGCAGGAGCATGTATCGTTGTCTGACGCCTCGCTGATCCATGTTCGAAATCAACAGGGATTGTCGACAGGTGGTACGCTATTTCCTTCTGAAATGAATTACGGTCCTTGTACAGGATCGCCTTCCAACCTTTTCGTCTCGCCCTTTCCACGTGTCCCGGGTCGTCGTCAATGAAAAGAATTTGGTGTGGAGGAGTTTTCAACAATCCGGCGATGTCGTCAAAGAGGGTGCTGTCGCGCTTGCCTTTTCCGATGCGATAGCTGTTGAAGACGTGATCGAACCTTTTGAAGAAATCATAACGGGCGTTCAGGGTATCCAGCATGTCGGTCTGGTCGCTGAGGATGCCGAGGGTAATTTTCGCGGCTTTCAGTTGGTCGACCAGGTCGAGCATCCAGCCCCGTGGAATGAACCGGGAGAGGATTTCACGCATGAACGTGGCGTCGTCTTCCCTTAGCCCCGTCTTTTTCCGCAAAGCCGCCCAGAAGGAATGGGCCGTACAGTGGCCCAGGATATAGCCGGTTTCGTAAATCAGATCGGAGGCCGTTTTGAGAAAAGCCGCAGCATCCAGCCGGTTCGCTTTTGCGATGATGCCAAGCCCTGTTTTCCAGCCCTCTTCGGCGATGACGCCGCCGAAATCGAATAAAATCAGTGAAATCCGATTCCTTACAAAGAAGGATGTGTCCAGAAGACGCATGACGTCTCGGTAAATATGGGGGTCTTTGCTGGCACGAGGGCCGGCCACGTTCAATACCGAAACGGCCTGTGCGTCCATCCAACGGCAAACCAGTACGGCTGCATCGGACAGAGGCTGCCGGTTCAGATCGAGATGGAGCCAGGGGCGCCGGTGGCGCTTGGCATATTGCCGTGTGAGGAGGGAACCTCCCGTCAGTTTGCCGTGGGAAATGATGAGTGTTCCGTCCGAGTCGATGACGTTTTGTTCGGTCCTTTTTGCGTAACTTCTATGTGGCATTTCCTGAAGGTTGTATCGCGCAGAAAGCGGGCCTGCTTCGGTCAAGCGCCCCTTAGGCACCCAGCCGCCATAAGGGATGCCATGACGGATGGCAAAATCCAAGGCGGCCTGGTCAGCACCGGTTTGTCCGCCTGAGACGATTTTTGTGGGCAACACGGTTAATACCTGTCAGATGATTTTGACGATGACCGGGTCATGGCGCTCGGCAGCCAGTGGAATTTCTGCCGGATGACCGATGATGATCGGAGCGACGATACGGAAGTCTTTGGGAATTCCCATGGCTTCACCGATTTTCTGATCCCGGATGTGGGCGCCCAAACCGATCCAGCAGGTGCCGAGGTTGCGGGCCGTAGCCGAAAACATCATGTAGGCGGCAGTCAGGGCGCAATCTACGTCGATCAGTCGTGCATCCGCCGGGCCGATGATGTAGACCACACAGGGCGCGTTATAAAAAATGTTATAGCCGGGATCACAAAACCGGTCCTCATACTCCTTCATGGGCGATTTGGGGTCGATGATTACGTCGCCGAGGAGGTTTTTCTTGCATTCGTCGGAGATCTGCTTCATGAATGAGCGATCCCGGATGATGATGAAGCGACAGGGTTGCAGATTGCGCGCCGTCGGGGCAAAACAGGCTTCCTGCAAGATATCTTCGATGGTTGAAAGGGGCACCTCTCTGTTGTTGTAATCCCTGATGGCCCGCCGGTTGACCAAGATTTCATTGAACTCCATCACCAACCTCCTGTTCGTCAAAGTTGGATTTTGATTTACGGGCCGGAAGTACAGAGTCGTGTCTACATTGCCGTCGGAGAAGATGACTAAAAAGCGGCGCCAGTTACAACTCTGCCTTATCCCCGTGTTTTCCCGTTCGATCCGTCCTCGTGAGGTGCCAAATTTACATCTCGAAAGTCATTTTTTGGATGACAAGGCCGTTGATCGCCCGCAGTTTTGTTTCCATTTCCAGAATGTTCTTCTCATCGCCGTAGGTTTCCATGAGCAGTAAACCGGTGGTCGAACAGTAATTTTCATTAATATCGTGCAGCCCCAGGCGTGTTTTGATGTTGCAGCCGTATTCCGACAGGACTTTTTGAACCTCGGACACATTCTGCAGTCTGTTTGTTACCTGAACCCCAAGAATAATACGATTTGCCATATGCAGAAACTCCTTTCATCCGAAATGTCGATCGATGCGTCGTTTGGACCGCTCTTAAAAATACTTTATGACGGCGGCAGTATATGAACAAAGCATTCCGAGTGTCAAGGTCATTAACCTTCGAATTCGGGCAAAGACTGGTTCCCTTCCCTGAAGATATTTTCAGTTTCGTTAGTGATATCATAAATGAATCAGTTTATAACTCCACAGGTATTTCAACAAATTTGGATCGATAGAACGCGCTCGACCCGATGAAATTCGATACGGCGCTTAACATCCTGGAAAAAGTTCATGAGCCATTTCCGAAAAGCAGGGTGTAAGCAGCTACGAAGTGCCCTGTTGCGTTTAACAGTGAGGCGGCGTTCAGAAAAACAAATCCCCGGCAAACACCCATTCCGCATCGGGGTCCACAGAAATGCGTTCGATCATAACCTCAAAATCAGCCCACATGGCTTCATCCTTCATTTCATAACTGTGCCCCCAGAAGGCAAACAGGCCGTTTCCTCTCCTCCAGCGTTCATATTTTCCCCAAAAATCCTCGTCCAGAAAATGGCAGGAAGGGTGAAGCTCAAGCGGGTCAGCATAGGGATAGAGCCCATCCGGCTGCTCCCGGCCTCTCGCCCACCGGTAGCCTGCCCGATGGACGGCCTCCTTGACGAAATCATTGCAGGCATGGAACGGGTAGCAGAATCCCCGGACCGGCCGCTGGAAAATCTCTTCCAGAATACGCTTGCTCGTTCGCAATTCCCAGTCCAATCGGTCGGCGGACAGGTCGGTCAGATACGGGTGGGTCATGGAATGACTGCAGATTTCAAAACCCTGATAGACGTCGATCAGTTCGTGTCGGGCCAATCTCCATACCTCCCGGTCATCATCCATCCAGCCCAATGACCGATCTTCATTATACAGGCCGGGGGTAAGACAAAAACCGGCTTTGGCCTGATATCGCCGCAGAATTTCAGCAAGTCGGATGTCGGAAACAATGCCGTCATCCCAGGATTGCATGATTTTCATGTGAAAAACCGTCGTTTGTATAGGCTGGCAAAGAGTTTGCAGCGGTACAGGGCGTTTACAGGCTTTGCCGGTTCAGCTTGGCCTTTCAACCGACGCGGCCATGAAGGTCCGCAAAATGTCTTCCTTGCCGATAATGCCGACCAGTTTGTCATGTTCCATGACAATCAGGGTGTGGATGTTGTGCTTCACCATCAGGGTCGCGAGTTCTTCCAGGGTTGTTTCCGGAGCGACGGTGATGGGATGCGGTGTCATGGCATCGCTCACCTGGGTGGCTGTGATCTTGTGGATTTCTTTCTCAATCGTTCTGGGCAGATGCAGGGGAATCGGTGTATCCAGAAGTACAAAAAACGAAGGCAGAGGCAGTTTTTTCTGTTGTGTGATCAGATCGGCCTGACAGATGATGCCATGCAGACGCCCCTTGTCGTCAACGACGGGAAGGCCGTTAATGTGATTATCCAGGAGCAGTTTCGCAGCCTGCAGGATATCCGTGTCGGGTTTGACTGTAATCACTTTGGTTGTCATGATATCTTTGGCTGTCGGCATGTCGATTCCCTCCTTTTTGATTTATATTAGCCGTAATTGTCTGTGAAATCCATTCCTCTTTTTCATGCTGATCGATCCTTTGACCCCTGAAAGGCATTTTTCTGGATATTTGATGCATTTTGCTTTAGAAATGCACCATGGAGATCAAATTTATCTGGGATACGACGACGGCGGTGGTGACCGTCCTGATGACCTTGTTCGGTATTGTTACCGCCGGCCACGCCCTGATTACAAAACGCGACCCCAAGGGGGCCTTCGGCTGGATTACCGTTTGCATTGTATTCCCTTTTGTCGGTCCTTTCATTTATTATATTTTCGGAATCAACCGGGTCCAGAGACGCGCAAAAAAACTGCACTACAGCCTCCCTTTTTCGGTTTACGAGGAGTACCTGAAGGGAACGGGAAAAGATACCGGACCTGATTCATTTCCCGACCTGCCGGCTGAGTATTTGCCGCAGGCACGGATTTCCAATCGTGTCAGCCGGTATCCGATATGTCCGGGAAATCATGTCACCCTGCTCCACAACGGAGAAGAAGCCTATCCGGCCATGCTGGAGGCAATTGATCGCGCCGGCTTTTCCGTATTACTGACCTCCTATATCTTCGATGTTGATAAAACGGGCAGCCGTTTCATGGAGGCTCTGGAGCGGGCGCACTGTCGCGGTATCCTGGTGCGGATTTTAATTGACGGCGTCGGCGAAATCACCTGGGGCGCCCTTGCGAGTAAGCGAATCCGCCAAAGGGGCCTGTCTGTCGCCCGATTCATTCCCCCAACTTTAATTCCGCCGACGCTCTATATCAATCTGCGCAATCACCGAAAAATCCTCGTGGTGGACGGTGAAACGGCCTTTACGGGTGGCATGAACATTGGGGACCGCCACCTGGCGGGAGATGATGCACCGTCTGGCCGACAGACGACGGATATCCATTTCATGATTCGGGGGCGGGTGGTTCGACAGATTGAACAGGTTTTTATGGAGGACTGGCTTTTTACAACCGGGGAAACTCTTCCTGTTCTCCCCTGTTTTCCGGAAGACGCCGGGTCCAGTTTCTGCCGAGTTATCTCCGACGGTCCCGACGAGCAAATGGGAAAACTCTACATGATTTTGTCGGGGCTGATAGCGTCGGCGGAGCACAGCATCCGGATTATGACGCCGTATTTTTTGCCGCCCCGGGGGATTCTGACGGCCCTGCAGACCGCCATTATCCGGGGCGTACATGTGGAAATTATTCTCCCGGAAAAAAACGATGTCCGATTTGTCCACTGGGCGACACGGAACATGCTCTGGGAACTTTTGGAATATGATGCGGACATCTACTATCAGCCCGCGCCTTTTGCCCATACCAAACTGATTCTGGTGGATGATCATTACGTGCAGGTGGGTTCTGCCAATATTGACTCCCGAAGTCTCCGGCTGAATTTCGAACTGAATGTTGAAATATTTGATCAGGAATTGGCGTCGACGTTGAAAATCTATTTTGAATCCCTGAGGGATCGATGCAGGAAAATCAGTCTGGAGGAACTGGACGGACGCCCTATTGCGCAGCGGCTGCGAGACGCCTTTGCCTGGCTGTTTTCGTCATACCTGTAGTCTGCCGCTAACCCTTTATCGTATTGCACGGATTTGATGAGGTTATGAACCCGATGAAAAAGACAAGTCTGTTGAAGCAATTGATTTTATCTCCCGAAATCTTAATCATGCCTGGGGCGTATGACGCCCTGTCCGCGAGAATTGTTGAGCAAAGCGGATTTAACGCGGTCGTGATCGGCGGATATGCCACGACCGCCGCCCTACTTGGCAAGCCTGATGTGGGACTCCTCGGCTTCTCCGAGATGCTGAACCATGCCCGCTATGTCGCAGGCGCCGTCGAAATTCCCGTTTTTGCCGACGCCGATACAGGTTACGGCAACGTCACGAATGTGCAGCGCACCATTCGCGAATATGAACGGGCCGGCGTGGCGGGATTGTTCATCGAGGATCAGGTTTTCCCGAAACGCTGCGGTCACATGGAAGGAAAAGAGGTCATTTCTGTCATGGAGATGACGGCAAAGATAAAGAGCGCCGTCGACGTCCGTGAAGATCCAGAGTTCATTGTCATGGCCCGCACCGATGCTCTGGCGATTTCAGGGCTGGAAGAGACCATTGACCGCGCCAACCGCTACGCCGAGGCCGGCGCTGACGCCATTTTTGTCGAGGCACCCCGCACGGAAACGGAACTGCGGCAATTGGCCCGGAAAATTGAGGCACCTCTTTTTGCCAGCATGCTGGAAGGAGGTAAAACCCCGACCTTCATCCCGGCGAGTTTGGAGGAAATGGGGTTCAAGGGGGTCTTCTTCGGTCTTTCAACGCTTTATGCTGCGGCCTGGGCGACAAGGACCGTTCTATCCGAAATCAGGGACCGGGGTAATACGGAGGCCTTTCTGAATAGGATGATTACTTTTCGTGAGTTCAATACCTTGGTGGGTTTGGCACAAATCAGAGAGAATGAGCAGTCCTATGGCTGATCTGCAGTGCAGGGCAGAAAAGGGTCGTATCCCTGATGAAAAGTATCTTTATAAAATCGTTGAGTGATGGTCTCAACCGGGTCAAACACGTTGTTTTGCCCGGCTTTGACGGTATACCCCTTTATGAGGTGGCGGTTTTTTTCTGGCATGGTCTGACGAATGGTTCCATCAACCTGAGAGCTTCGGCCTTTTCTTTTAATTTCTTCCTTTCGCTGTTTCCGAGCCTCATTTTTGTTTTTACTCTGATCCCCTATATCCCGGTGCCCCATTTTCAGGATGCGCTTCTGCTTCTAATTCGAGATCTCATGCCGGATCAGGTATATCATGCGGTGGAGGCGACTCTTTTGGATATTGTCAATCGTCCCCGCGGCGGTTTGCTGTCCCTGGGTTTTTTTCTCGCCTTGTATTTTTCCACAAGCGGCATGGACAGCCTGATCGATGCCTTCAATCAGACCGTTCATGAAATCGAAACGCGAAGTTTCTTAAAGCAGAGGCTTATCTCTGTGATACTGGTCCTGATCGTTTCGATTATCGCCGGTATTGCCATCGTGCTGATCACCCTCGGACCTCACGTTCTGAATTTTCTAACAGAGCAGGGGATTTTAAAAAGCACCGTCACGGTTTATCTTGTTTCCGCCCTGCGCTGGCTGATCATTGTCTTCATGCTTTTGTTTGCCTTTTCTTTCCTGTATTATCTGGCGCCGGCCGGAGAAAACAAATTCCGCTTCATGTCGGCCGGGTCGATGCTTTCGACCCTTCTGACCGTTGCAATGTCAGTGGCTTTCAACTATTACGTGAACAATTTCTCACGGTACAACAGTTTATACGGCTCTATCGGCACGCTCATGATCATCATGCTCTGGTTAAACTTCAATGCACTGGCGGTGATCATCGGGTTTGAACTGAACGCCAGCATTCTGGGGGCGAGAAAGAAAATAAACGGTTTGTGCAACGGGAAGGGGAAAAGCAAAACCGGCTTTTAAAAGAGGCGGCGATAATCTGCGGCAGAATTGATCTTTATAGTGATGTCCGGTCGCTGTCCGGAGGAGAAAAGTATGAATGGGCATCTTGTCTGAAAAGAAAACAGGCGATGACGAAAAAAAGGATCAAACCGGGGATCATCGATGTTTGCATCGTTCCGATGACCAAGGACATGAGAAAGCTGAAAAGCCCCCAGCCCACATAGAGCAATCTTGCCCAGTTTTTTCCCTTGAGAATTCCCAGACCACTGATGGTCATGATCATGACGCCCACAGCCAAAATAGCGTACTGGAGGGAAAGCGGAAGGGGCGATTGACGCATGTATTCAATGACCTGCGGCTTCTTAAGGTTGGCCGACGTGGCAAACATGGCGAAGATGCCCATTACGATCAGCATCCACCCGATTATCGTGAGGGCAAGTGGTCGTTTTCTCATGGTTTCGTATCATTTATCATGTCTAATCTAAAAAGATCCGCTTCCTTCACCGGTACATGACCCTTTTCTACCGTAGGCACCCAGGGAACAGGCCAGGATGTTTCCGATACGGTCATATGGCTTATGCGCCTGGTCGGGCGTTTTTTCAATGGTATCCGAAAAATTGTCATAATCGATATTCGTAACAAGGAAATTCAGAATGGCCAGCAACTCATTCCCGCTGACGACAATTCTGGCGGAGTAGTCGCTTCCCGTTGTATCGACGATTTGCACATCGGGGAGGGGTACTTGCCGGATGAGATTCTCGATGTCGTGCATCTCACGGGATCGGACATGATATGTTCCCGGCTCTTTCCTGGTTATTGAATAAAATCTCACTCTTGTCATCAACCAAATAATTCCATTCCTTCCTCTGTGTGATTAACATATATCTTAAATTAGTAGCT
>CAYOYJ010000062.1:0-13741 GCA_964408155.1 uncultured Syntrophales bacterium | reverse complement strand
GAGCAGCCCGTCCAACCGGGCGTCGCCGAGATCGTGGATGACGATCCCTTCCTGCATCCGGCCGTGATGAGTCTGGGAGAAAAGATGCAGTTCCTTCCGGTAGAGATCGTAGGTCCCCCTGAAAAGCTTTCCCATGCCGATGGGCCAGGTCATGGGCACGCATTCAATCTGGAGGGAGTCCTCGATGTCCGACAGGATGGTCAGGGGTTCGAGACCGTCCCGGTCGAGCTTGTTGATGAAAGTGATGATGGGGGTGTTGCGCATCCGGCACACCTCCATCAGTTTTTTCGTCCTGGATTCAACGCCCTTGCCGCTGTCGATGACCATGAGTGCCCCATCCACGGCGGTCAGCACCCGGTAGGTATCCTCCGAAAAATCCTCATGGCCCGGCGTGTCGAGAAGGTTGATCTCGTAATCCCGGTAGCTGAAGTTCATGACGGACGTGCTGACGGAAATGCCCCGATCCCGCTCCATGGCCATCCAGTCGCTCGTCGTGTGGCGGGCGGCCTTCCGGGCCTTGACGGCCCCGGCCATCTGGATCGCCCCGCCATATAAGAGGAGCTTCTCCGTCAAGGTCGTTTTCCCCGCGTCGGGATGACTGATGATGGCAAACGTCCGCCGGCGCTGTATTTCTTTCTCGTTACTCATATCATTACCATATCGGTCCTTTCGACTTATCACAACTTATTGTCATTTCGACCGCAGGGAGAAATCTTTATCTTTACTCAGATACTAAGGTTTCCAGCATTTACTCGATACTGCATAATACATAATAAAAAAAGGGCTCTACCTGCAGCCCTCTTGCGGATAAATTTTCAACCCGTGTCTAACCCTCTGCTCTACGTGGCGCGACATATACCGAACCAGGCCGGAATTGTCAAGATATCATTGCACAATTTGTCGATGGCAGCATCATCCAAACGCCCCCGGAACCAGGCAAAGGGTAATTCTAAAACATTGGAATAAATGATCCGCCACGATGAGGCGGGATCTTTTTTTATTCCGGGAAGTACATTACATAAAAATAGGGAAGTGTCCCTCGTTTATCTTAATGAATACCGTCATGACGGACCGGTGTCGTTCGGGGACGATTTCCGTCACATTCCCGAATAACTGTGTTTTTACTCTTGCTTGACATATCGAAAAATGCGTCTATAAAGAAAATACTCTTTCCCAAAGGAGGGCCACCATGAAAAAATCATTCTCTCTCCCCTTCATTCTTTCTCTGGGACTGGCACTGCTTATTTACGTCATTCCTGTATTTGCAGGCCAGGCGAAAACGTTGACCATTCCCAAAGGAACGAAAATTCAGAAGATAGACCCGGGGCACTTCAAACTCACCACACCCGATGGAACCGTACTGGAGATCACCCATTACAAAAAGGCGGGAATGATCGGCGATTGCAAAATCCATGACGCCAAAGGGAAACTCGTCGCGTCCGGCACCAACGGGACCCTGAAAGGCGCGGCCGGAGGCCAAACCTTGAAGAATGTGCCGTCGGCGGATTACATCACCATTGACGATGATGTCACCTGGCTGCCGTTGACGATACATTTCCCATCCCTTCGCGTCACTGATCCGTCTGGGCTGGTGGAAATAAACCCGCAGCCGGAACCACCGGGGGGAAAACAGCTGCGTTGATTGCGTTTCTGCTTTTAGTATAAGTAAATCTAGGGTTATTTAGTTTTTATAATTGCATA
Organism: uncultured Syntrophales bacterium; assembly: GCA_964408155.1. Classification (GTDB taxonomy): domain Bacteria; phylum Desulfobacterota; class Syntrophia; order Syntrophales; family JAAYKM01; genus JAAYKM01. Next base: position 12,040 of record CAYOYJ010000062.1, on the reverse strand, counting down.
TCTTCGTGCTGTTCGCTATTTGAAAGGACAGCGCTTTAATAGATCGGCTCATGTTTTCTTCGAGAATTCGGCGGGCGTTGTTTCCGCCTTCTTGTGTAATAGCTGGCATCGTTATTGGAGACAACAGAAATAAAGAAAGTCCAGTCAAGAATCCAAGGGCGTTATTCGCTGCAGAAGGGGAAATAATTACTTCTTGAGTATTCTTAAAATCTTCGACGGGTGCCGCCGTCTTCGCGTCACGCGCTGAAAGAGCAACTGTAAACTCATATCTGTATTGACCTGTCCACGCCGTTCCTTCTTTATACGTGTAATTAATCACCGGTACGATTTGGATATCGTACCGTAATAGGTCAGCAGATGTGTCAACCAAAGCCGCATCTAGAAAGATGTTTTTAAGCTCTTTCACAAGAGCGTTGCTGAATGCGGGGTTGAAATAGAAAGTGAAATCTCTTCCTCCGGTATATTCCTGTACTCTAAAATCTCTTAATTCCTGCGTGTTAAGTATCGCCGCCGACAGATTGATTTTTTTCTCAAGGGGTTTCCCTACATTATGGAAATCTTTCTCTAAATATCCCGTATAACTGCACGCGCTCAACGAAACCACAATGACAATGAGAAAACAAATCTTTTTCACGGAGCATCCCCCTTTTATCTTGAATTTATTAAGTTAACTTATCTGCATTTGCATTGCTGTCCAAAATAACCTGAAAGAGGTTATATGCCATCTGTAAAATCAGGTATTTGGACTGAGATAAACGAGGAACACTTCCCGTATTTCCATCTAAAGAGGGAACACTTCCCAGATTATCAATCAATTATCACATAAATATGGGAAGTCCTCCAATTTCACACAGTCGGTCTTTTTCACGTCCCGTTGCCCGGGGATAGCCGTAAGCACCCAAGGCATAAGCACCGACAACAAGAAACCGAACTTCATTGTCGAATAAGGTTTGTAACATGTCTCGGTAATCTCCGTTCAACATAGTCAGACCCTTTCAGAGACCACAACTCTGCTGTTAATTCCCACATGAAGCGGATTCGCTCCGCCGGAGGAGCTTGTACAAAATCATCCTCTCCCCGGTCGGTTTTTTTTAATGCTATCTGGTTGCGAATAACTTTGAACATGATGTGTGGTCCATAATGGTGGTGCTCAAACCTATTGAAGATTGCAGTTAACTATTTGATACTATGAATAAATATGAAAATGATGTCAAGAGAATATTCCTTCTTGCCGGTGCGTTTAAAGCTCCCTGTTTTTTATTTCACGGTTACCATCTGTTTTGACTTGAAGAACACCCAGCTTACGGTGATGCCGCCCATGACGGAGTGGTCTTTGGTCACCAGGGGGCTGTCTTCGATCTCGGCTCCTTCCATGAAATCCACGCTGGCAAAAGCGTTCAGGATCAGGGATTTAATCGTTTTATTCAGCCCCAGGGTCAGGGTCGCGCCGCTGTAGCCCCCTTTGGAATCGTAAGCCGGCCGCCAGGATGTTGCGTAGCGCGGCTCAACGGTGTAGAAGTAGTCATGATAGTCGCTGTCGGCGAAAATCGGTCCCGCCGAGAGGCCGAAGTTGACCCCCGTGTCAGGGATGATATCGTTCACTTCGAGATTCAGGCGGGGGGCGAAAATCCAGCCTTCGTGGCGGACGTCGGAAAAATCCGTCGAAAAGACGGCCCGGACGGGGAGGTTCAAGCCCAGTTTAAAACGCTTCCGGGGATCTTTCAGGAGAGTGATGTCCAACGCGGGGCCGACCTCGAAGGTCGGGTCCAGATCGGGCATGCCGCGGCGGTCGTCGTTATCGTCGCTGTCCACGGGGACGCCGCCGTAGAAACTGACGTCGAACAGGATCCGGTCCGTCTGGAAGATGCGCCCGGAAATACGGTCCTTTTCCACCCTTAAAATATCCCCCCGGTAAATAAGATAAGGATAGGGGAGCACGTAGAAGCTGCCCTCGTCGGAGCCCCGGTAATCGGGCAGGTACAGGGCCGCCACGCCGATCCCGACCTCCCAGAGCGGTTTTTCTTCCGCAAACGCCAGGTCGACTTTCAGCAGCCCCCAAAGGGCGACGCATACAATGAGCAAACGTTTCAAAGACATAAGCACCTCCTGATTACGTTGAGCAACCTTCTTTTCCCGGCTCGAACTGACGTTTCGCCGCCAGAAACGACGGCAGGTGCTGAAGAAAATACAGGAGACTCCACCGGTGCTGCCACAGGCGTTTCCGGAATTTCCGCCGCCAGCCGGGATCGGAATAGAACCGTTTGACGTGTTCGTTGTATAGATAATCCAGTCTTTCCCGCGAGTCAATGCCTTTGGGAACGAAGACGAAATTCAGGCAGTTCATGAGGCGCCAGTCTTCGTTGAACGTTCCCTCCTCATGGATGGTGCGCCACAGGGGCGCCCCGGGAAAGGGGGTGAATTTTGACATGTTCATGTCGTCCAGTCCCAGGGAAATGATGAAATCCGACGTTTTGCGGATGGATTCCTCCGTCTCCCCCGGGAGCCCCATCATGAAAAGCCCCTTGGCCCGAAGGCCCGCCCGCTGAATCCGGGCGACGGTGTCCCGGACTTCCTCCAGGGAAACCCCCGATTTGTGCAACTCCAGAAGATGCGGGTCCGCCGATTCGATCCCCAGGGAGACCATGAGGCAACCGGCGTCTTTCAGCATATGCAGGAGATCGTCGCCGGCGTGGCCCACCCGGACGGCGCAGTTGAAGTGCATCCCTAGGGGGTGCCGGGAGAGATTTTCGCAGAGTGCAACGATGCGTTTCCGGTCCAGGGTGAACAGGTCGTCGTAGATGTTCACGTGGCGGACGCCGAAGCGTGTCCGCAGGTGCCGCAGGTGTTCGTAGATGTACGGGGCGGAGTTGTAGCGGAAACCTCTTTTGAAGACCGAGCGGTCGCAGTAGGAACACTGGTACACGCAACCCCGGGAAGTAATCATCGTCGCCCCCGGCGTATTGATATAGCTGAAAAGAGGCAGGTGGTAGTCCTTGGGAAAGCCCTTTAATTTTTCGTATGCCGGGAAAGGCAGGGTGTCAAGATCGGCAATCGGTTGACGGGGCGGATTGGTCACCACCCGGCCGTCTTCACGCCGGATCAGGCCGGTGATGGTTTCCGGAGTCAGGCCGCCGGCCAACTCCGCCAGGGTCATTTCACCCTCGCCGGGGCAGAGGCAGTCGAACTGGGGATATGCAGCCAGCAGCGTTTCCCCCAGGGCGGAGACATGCACGCCGCCGCAGACGGTGACCATGTCCGGTATTTGGTCTTTGATTCTCCGGGCCAGCTCCGCCGCATCCGGAAAGGAACTGGTGGTGGCCGAAAACCCGACCATCTGGGGCCGGAGAGCCAGAATCGCCCTGACCTGTTCGTCCAGATCGAACGGCGCGTCCGGACCGAGACAATCGTAAACGAAAACATCGTGGCCAAGTTGCAATAGATAAGCCGCGATGGAAAGAATCCCCTGGGGGACCATGCGGTTGGCGATATCCGTGACGTCGCGGGCGCCGGGGAACCAGTTGAACCCCCGGGGCTGGACCAGGACGATGCGTTTTCTGTCTTGGGGCGAAATCTTTTCCATCTGATCCACCCGGCATCCGGGTCGATCATGCCGGTGTTTGAGGATTTATCGGGTTTGACGGGACGGGGGAAGTATAGGAGAAGGGTCGGGCGGTGTCAAATTATTTGTATCCCCCTTGACAAATCACTCATTTTGCTGCAAATTCCGACGGCAATCCGGATGAGATGGAATTAATTCGATTCAGTGAAAATCAATGGGAAACGGATTGTGGACGGTTTGGGAGCTATAGATGAAAGAGCGCAGAACCATACTCGCCGCGACAGGGAGCTATTTGCCGGAAAAACGCCTTGCCAATGAGGACCTGACCCAGTTTCCCCGGGAGGCGATTTCCCTGATCGGAGAAAAGACGGGGGTCTATTTCCGGCGCGTGGCTGCCGACAACGAATGCACGTCAGACCTGGCCGTGCGGGCGGCAAAACGGTGTCTGGAAAACGGGGGGCTTGCCCCGGAATACGTCCAGGGCATCATCCTGGCGACCTCCTCGCCCGACCGCATGCAACCGGCGACGGCGACCCGACTTCAGCACCTGCTGGGCGCGAAGCGGGCTTTTGCCTTCGACATCAATTCGGTCTGTTCCGGAAGCGCCTTCGGTATTGCCCTGGCGGACGGTCTCATCCGGTCGGGACAGTATGGTAACATCCTGCTCGTGGCGTCGGAAGTTTACTCAAGGATTCTGAACCCAAAAGATTACGCGACGTTTCCTTTCTTCGGTGATGGCGCCGGGGCAGCCTTTTTCCGGGCCGGTTCGCCCGCGGAGGGTGGCGTTATTCATTCCCGCCTCCGGACCGACGGATCGCGAAGCGATATGATCTGCGTGCCCGCCGGAGGCACCCGGTTGCCCTTCGTGAAAATGACCACCCCCCGGGCGGCATACTTCCGGATGCGGGGGCCGGATGTCTTTTCCTTTGCCGTCGAAGAGGTGCCGGAGCTGGTGGGACAGCTCCTGGCGGAAGCAGGGGTTTCGCTGTCCGAGATCCGCTGTTTCATCTGTCATCAGGCAAATGTGAATATTATTCATAAAATCGCTGAGTTGCTTCATGTTCCGCGGGAACGTTTTTTCATGAATCTGGCCGAATACGGCAACACCGCCGGCGCCTCGGTGTTGATCGCTCTGGATGAAGCTCTGGCCGGAGGCGTCATTCGGCGGGGGGACCTGGTGGTGACCGTGGCCTTCGGCGGGGGTCTTTCCTGGGGGACGAGCCTGATTCGTATTTAAAGAGGAAGAGCTATGCACGACGTATGGGAGAAGTTGAAGACCGTGATGATGGAGGAATTTCTGGAACCGGACGACATGACGGTTGTGACCGAAACAACGAAACTGTCGGAAATCCCCAACTGGGATTCCATGGCGGCGGTCAACCTCCAGATTCTGATCAACGAGACCTTCCATGTCGAGTTACCCCTGGACCTCCTGTACGACGAAGCCGCATTTGCCGATCTGATCGGATTTATCCGTGAGCCTGCAACGATCGCCGGCGCTATACGTAAACTGAACGGCAGAAGTTAAAAGCTTTTTTGCTGAGATTCAACAAGCTGCAAGTTTTTTTGTTGGGAGTCAGGAGGAAGGGGGAGGCTTGAAGCCTCCCCGTGGTTAGAGAGGAAGGAAGGTTTTTAACCTGCCACTAAGAAATATGCTGGATCGGCTCAACATGCCCCTGTCTATTGCCGAATTATGAGCTTCTTGCTCTTTGAAAGAGCAGATTTCATGCCATCCGGTGTTTTTCAATTTAACATCATGAAATCATTCACGATTATAAATTGGAAAGGGATCTCGCCCTACGGCAGGAATTGTCGAGTATTAAAGTCAAAATTAGAAATCCCCTTTCGTAACAGCATGTTGTCGATTGAGAATGGCAGTGTGGACTTCGACATATTTGTCGAAAGATCTTTTGCGGTACGTTGATCGTATTCGGACACATCGCAATCAATGGTAGGTCCTGATGAGCGACAAGATCAGAAGCAGGGTATCGCACCCCCCCTGAGAAAAATGGAAAACAATTCCCGTTTGGTCGTTTTTGTCAAGCGTGGATCAGACAAGACTGATTTGTAAGTATTTATAAATACAATTGTTATTTTCAATTCATCTGATATGAAAATACCGTGATAAAACCATTGACAGGAAAACCTGCCTGTGATAACCGGGTTCACATCTATCAAAGCAGCATTAGGATACTCTTTAAAATATAGTCTTTTTTACCGGAAAGAAGCAGACACCAAAGACCGTCTCAAACAGACTAATCCGGAATAAAACGCCAGAAAATAACTCTCGGGAATGGAGATCAGCTTGACTCTGAACGAAGTCGCAGAGATATTGGATGCTGAGGTGATCGTTGGGCAGGACCAGATGGAAATGGAAGTCAGAACTGCCTTTGGCGCGGACTTGATGAGCGACGTCTTGGCGTTCGCGAAGCCCGGCAGCATGCTGCTGACGGGTCTGACCAATTCCCAGGTCGTGAGAACGGCGGACATTCTGGATATCGCGGCCATCATCCTGGTGCGGGGCAAAAAACCGGCCGATGAGACCACTCAGATGGCGGAAGAACTGGGCATTCCAATTCTTTCTACAAGGTTTATCCTGTTTGAAACAGTCGGCCGTTTGTATGAAAGCGGCATCAGAGGTTGCATTGAAAAGGTCGATAATCATTCGGATCGGCCATAAAAACCCTTCATAAAGATATTCCGACAGATATGGGAAACCCCTTCGGAAATCGGTGAGGGTCGTATACAAGCGGTTACGCATCGTGAAAACGGCGACCGGTTGATCCGGTTGAGAAAAGGACAGCGGCAACCATGAATCTGGATGACATAGCAAAAGCGCTGAATCTGAAGATATTCGGCGGTTGCGATAAGATGGACACAGTTGTCCTGAGTGGATACATCGGGGATCTGCTGAGTGATGTCATGGCGAACAGCAAAGAAGGGGATCTCTGGATTACCCGTCAGGTTCATCAAAATATCATTGCCGTCGCGAGCCTGAAAGACTTGGCGGGCATTGTTCTTGTTCAAGGAGCCGAACCAACGGAAGACACCTTGGAAAAGGCTCGGAAAGAAAGTGTTCCCATTATGGGTACCGACCTTTACGGTTTTGAAATCGCGGGAAGAATTTATAACATGATAAAGGGGGAGGAAGACTCCGCTAAACTCTAAAAGGTCATGAGTTCATGGCCTTTTTAATTTTTTATCGGGACCCGATTCATGCTCAGGGCGTTTCGCTGTGATTTGCACCTTCATACCTGCCTTTCGCCCTGTGCCGAACTGGACATGTATCCCCGAGCGCTCATTGAAAAATCGATAAATGAAAAACTCGATGTCATTGCTATCTGCGATCATAATGCATCAGAAAATGTGTCGTATGTACTCAATTGTGCAAAAGGAAAACCGATAACCGTTCTGCCCGGAATGGAGGTCTCCAGCCTTGAGGAAGTCCATGTGCTGGCCCTCTTTGACGGTCTGTCCGATCTGTTGAAATTGCAGACCATTGTTTACCGCCACCTGCCCGGCAAGAATCGTGAAGATTATTTCGGTCTGCAGGTGATTGTGAATGAACAGGATGAAGTAGAAGGCATGAATGAGCGAATGCTCATTGGCGCCACAGAGTTATCTCTTAATCGTATCGTCAACGAAATTCATTCGTTAGGCGGTCTTGCCATTGCGTCGCATATCGACCGGCCGAGTTACAGCGTCCTGAGTCAACTGGGATTTGTTGATGCGGAAACGCATTTTGATGCCCTGGAAGTATCGGCAGCGACCGGCGTGGGGAGAGCACGACGGCTTTATCCGGAACTTTCAGATCATGCGTTTATCTCATCATCCGACGCCCATGCGATCAAGGACATCGGCAGGGGGGTGACAACTATAATCATGCAGGCGGCAAACATCAGTGAACTCAAACTGGCCTTTGCTAAGAGGGACGGTCGGCGGATTGTGGAAGACGGTCCATGATTGAGCTGTCTATGCATATTCTCGATATTTCGGAAAACGCCGTGCGTGCCGACGCGCAAGCGATCTACATTACGATTGTCGAGGATCCGCAAAACGACTGCATGACCATGGAAGTCCGGGATAACGGAAACGGCATGACCGAAGCGGAGCTGAACCGGGTGCTGGACCCCTTCTATACGACGAAAAAAGTGCGTCGTATAGGGCTTGGACTTCCCATGCTCGCCCAGGCCGCCCAGAGTACGGGGGGGTGGTTTGAGATTGAATCAAAACCATCGGAAGGAACGGTCGTCAAAGTCGCCTTTCAACTCAGCCATATCGACCGCCAGCCCATGGGGGATCTAGCGGGAGCACTCACGACATTGATCGTGGGCAACCCCGGAATGCATCTGGTCTACCGGCACCTCCGGGAACGGATGGAGTACCTCCTCGACACCGACCTCATCAAACAGGAAATCGACGACATTCCCATTAACCACATCGAGATTTTGAAATTTATCCGACAGGACATTGTGGAAGGACTAAAGGAGATAAACGCACAAGCGTAAAAAAACATAATAAGCGAGAAGGAGGCGTCAATGAAATTGGAAGATGGTGATCTGTTAAATGATTTTACCCCGGATCAAATTGCCCGGCTTGATGACATCATCAGCCGCTACAAGGATAAGCCGGGGGGATTGATTCCCGTACTTGAAGAGGCTCAGGTTGCACTGGAGTATCTGCCTATCGGTGTCCAGAAAAGGATCGCCAAAGGGCTCAATCTGCCGCTCAGTCGTGTGTATGGCGTCGTGACGTTCTATTCATTTTTCACCATGACCCCGCGCGGCCGCCACACGGTCCGTGTCTGCCTTGGTACCGCCTGTTACGTCCGAGGAGGCAAGGCCCTTGCTGAGCACTTGGTCAAGGGACTCGGGATGAAGGAGAAAGAAACGACGGCCGACCGCCGTTTTACCTATGAGACCGTCCGATGTCTGGGGGCTTGCGGTCTTGGTCCCGTCATCGTCATGGACGAAGATGTCCATGGCCGCGTCAAACCCGGCAAGATTAAAGAAATACTCAATCAATATCCCTAAACCTGATGAGGAACGAATCATGGCAAAGCTGAAAATAGAGGATCTCAAAAAAATCAAGGATAAGGTGCAAGCGGAAAACGCCCTTCGTGAAGGGGATCGGCGGGTGAAAGTTACGGTACACATGGGAACCTGCGGCATCGCCTCCGGTGCGAATGACGTCATGAGCAGCCTGCTCGCCGAAATCGAAGAGGCTAACGTATCGGATGTGGTGGTGACGACCTCCGGGTGTATGGGTCTTTGCAGCCGCGAGCCGCTGGTGACGGTGGAAGTCATCGGTCAGGAGCCGATCAAGTACGAATATGTCAATGCACAGAAGATGCGGCAGATTTTCAAAAGACATGTGCTCAATGGCGAAGTGCAGCTTCCGTTTGTTCTGGCCAAGGGCGCTGAAATGACCAAGTAAGAATTATAAACTGTGTCGTGGACCGAGGTCGGCGACTGACAATATCGATTAAGGAGGATAAAATCCCGATGAAAATGTTTCGAGCGCATCTGTTGCTCTGTGGCGGCACGGGTTGTTCCGCTTCCGGCAGCCCGGAAGTGAAGAAAGCCCTGATTGCAGAGCTTCTGAAGAGAGGCCTTTCCGAAGAAATCAAACTCGTTGAGACGGGCTGTAACGGTTTCTGTGCCCTAGGTCCCATCATGGTGGTCTATCCCGAAGGCGTCATCTATATGTCTATCAAGCCGGAAGATATCCCCGAACTGGTGGAAGAGCATCTGGTTAAGGGGCGGGTTCTTGAACGTCTTCTGTATCGTGAGCCCAGCACCGACGCCGCCATCCCGACCATGCAGGATATTCCTTTCTTCGCCCTGCAGGAACTGCGGGTTCTGAAAAATCGGGGTCTCATTGATCCCGAAATCATTGAGGAATACATTGCCAGAGACGGGTACGCCGGTATGGCCAAGGCCCTGACCTCCATGACCCCCGAACAGATTGTCGAAGAAATCCTCGATTCCGGTCTGCGGGGACGCGGCGGTGCGGGTTTTCCTACAGGGTTGAAATGGAAGTTTGCCGCTTCCTCTCCGGGAGATGTCAAGTACGTGCTCTGTAATGCCGATGAAGGCGATCCGGGTGCGTTCATGGACCGCAGTGTTCTCGAAGCGGACCCCCATGCCGTCCTCGAAGGCATGGTCATCGCCGCCAAGGCGATCGGCGCCCATCACGGTTACATTTACTGCCGTGCCGAGTATCCGCTGGCCATCCATCGGCTGAACATCGCCATTTCTCAGGCCAAAGAGGCCGGGTTGCTGGGTGACGATATCCTGGGAACGGGTTTTAACTTCGACCTTCAGATCTATCAGGGCGCCGGTGCCTTTGTCTGCGGCGAGGAAACGGCCCTCATGACCTCGATTGAAGGCAAGCGCGGCATGCCGCGTCCCCGTCCGCCTTTCCCGGCGGTCGCCGGACTCTGGCAGAAGCCGAGTGTGTTGAACAACGTCGAGACGCTGGCCAACATCGGTCAGATCATTCTCCGTGGCGCCGCCTGGTATTCCGGCATCGGTACGGAAAAGAGCAAGGGCACGAAGGTTTTCGCCCTGACCGGCGACGTCAACAATGTGGGCCTGGTGGAAGTGCCCATGGGAACGAAACTGGGCACCATCGTTTATGATATCGGCGGCGGTATTCCGAAAGGGAAAAAATTCAAGGCTGCTCAGCTCGGCGGTCCCTCTGGTGGCTGTATCCCCATCGAGCACCTCAACGCACCGGTGGACTACGAGAAAGTGGCGGAGTTGGGCGCCATCATGGGTTCCGGCGGACTCATCGTCATGAACGAGGATAACTGCGCCGTCGATATGGCCCGCTTCTTCATGGATTTCTGCCAGGATGAATCCTGCGGTAAATGCACCCCCTGCCGCGAAGGCACCAAACGGATGCTCGAAATCCTGACCAACATCACCCAAGGCAAGGGTAAGGAAGGCGACATCGAACTGCTCGAACAGATGGCGGCGGTCATCAAGGATTCGGCGCTTTGCGGTCTGGGGCAGACGGCTCCGAATCCCGTACTCAGCACATTGCGTTATTTCCGCCACGAATATGAAGAGCATATCCGGGAGGGAAAATGCCGGGCGGCGGTCTGTACGGCCTTATTCAAATCACCCTGCCAGCACACCTGTCCGATCGAAATGGATATTCCCTCTTACATCGCCCTGATCCGTGTAAAACGGTTTGAAGATGCCTATAAGATCCTGCTGAAAACAAACCCCTTCCCCTCGGTCTGTGGCCGTGTTTGCGATCACAAGTGCCAGTCCAAGTGCCGTCGCGGAAAGATGGATGAGCCCATTGCGATCAAGTTCCTCAAGCGTTTCATTACCGATAATGCGCTCCGTCCGAAAATTGACGCCGTGCCGGTCACGCGGAAGGAGAAAATCGCCGTAGTCGGCGCCGGTCCGGCCGGCCTTACGGCAGCCCGCGATCTTGCACAGCGGGGCTATCACGTCACGGTTTTCGAAGAACTCTCGCAGCCGGGCGGCATGCTGCGCTGGGCCATTCCGTCGTATCGTCTCCCCCGGAACATCCTGGACGGAGAAATTGACGATGTGCGCGCTCTGGGTGTTGAAATCCGCTGCAATACGAGGATCGGCCGCGACATTTCCTTTGCCAAACTTAGCGAAGATTACGACTACACCTATCTCGCTCCGGGTGCTCACAAAAGCCAGCCCATGGGTGTCAAGGGTGAGGATCTGTTCGGGGTTTATGGCGGAGTGGAATTCCTGAGAGATTTCAACGATAACGAAGCTGCCTGGATGAACGGCGAAAAGACTCTGGGCGCCAGGGTCGCCGTCATCGGCGGCGGAAACTCCGCCATCGACGCCGCCCGTTGCGCTGCACGCATGGGGGCGGAAGTGACGATCCTGTACCGTCGTCTGCGTCAGGACATGCCGGCAGCCGTCGAAGAAATCGAAGCGGCGGAACATGAAGGCATCAAGATAGAATACCTTGTTGCACCGACCAAAATTTTCGGTGCGAACGGGAAAGTTACGGGAGTCTGCGTGGAGCAGATGAAACTGGGTGATTTTGACCGCAGCGGCCGGAAGCGTCCGGAACCGATTGAAGGCTCCGAATACACCTTGGCCGTCGATTCGGTCATTGCCGCCATCGGTCAGGTGCCGGATCTGTCATTTGTTCCCAAAGACAGCGGAGTTGGTATTAATAAGTGGGATACTTTCGATCTGGCAGAAGGCAGCAAGTCTCAAACCACCCGGGCAACATTCTATGCCGGTGGTGATGCGGTTACGGGACCCGATACGGTCATCGGTGCAATTGCCGCCGGCCATCAGGCGGCTGATGATATAGATGCGGCCATTCGCCTGAGAAACGGTGAGGCGCCCTGGGAAGAACCTGCGGAGGAGAAAATCGATATCCCGTTGATTATCGATGAAGAATCGGCGGAAGCGCCGCAGACTCCGATGCCGGAGTTGGACGGTGCAACACGGACGCTGAGTTTTG
>CAYOYJ010000061.1:0-13985 GCA_964408155.1 uncultured Syntrophales bacterium | reverse complement strand
GCCTGACTGACTGCTACATCCTGATCAACGAGAAGAAAATCAGCGGCATGAAGGACCTGCTGCCCACCATGGAACAGATCGCGAAAATGGGACGCCCCCTGCTGATCATTGCCGAGGATATCGAAGGGGAAGCCCTGGCGACACTGGTCGTGAACAAGATCCGCGGCACGCTCCATGTAGCGGCTGTCAAGGCGCCCGGATTCGGCGATCGTCGCAAGGCCATGCTCGAAGACATTGCCATCCTGACAGGAGGCAAGCTGATTTCGGAAGATATGGGTGCGAAACTCGAAAATGCCACGATTGACGATCTGGGTAAAGCCAAGCGGATCACCATCGACAAGGACAATACGACTATTATCGACGGCGCCGGCAGCCGCAAAGATATCGAAGGTCGGGTCAAGCAGATCCGCGTGCAGATTGAAGAAACGACTTCCGATTACGACCGGGAAAAGCTGCAGGAACGTCTGGCGAAACTGGTCGGAGGCGTGGCGGTAATCAGGGTCGGTGCCGCCACCGAAACGGAGATGAAGGAAAAGAAGGCTCGTGTGGAAGATGCGCTGCATGCAACCCGGGCTGCCGTGGAAGAGGGGATTGTTCCCGGTGGCGGTGTTGCTTATTTAAGGGCCCTTCCGGCGCTGGATAAGCTCAAACTGGACGGCGACGAACAGACTGGTTTGAACATCATCAAGAAGGCTCTGGAAGAGCCTTTGCGGATGATCGCGAACAATGCGGGCATGGAGGGCAGCATCGTCGTTGAAAAAGTGAAGGAGAAAAAGGGCTCCTTCGGCTTCAATGCCCGGACGGACAAATATGAAGATATGATTGTCGCCGGTGTCATCGACCCGACCAAGGTTACGCGCTTTGCCTTGCAGAATGCCGCCAGCGTTGCATCCCTGATGCTGACGACCCAGTGCATGATCGCCGACAAGCCGGAAGAGAAAACGGCTATGCCGGCCATGCCCCCCGGCGGCGGTTACCCCGGTATGGGCATGTAAAGAAAAGCGAGAGAAATACTGATGTACAAGGAAGGCCTCCGACCGGATAGTCGGGGGCTTTTTGTACTTCTTCTTGTAACACGGCAGTTTATATGCTAGTTAGGCAGCCAATATCTGACGGAGGCATGTGGTATGGACTATAAAAGCACCTTGAATCTGCCCAACACGGACTTTCCCATGAAGGCCAATCTTCCCCGGAAGGAGCCGGAGATTCTGAAGCTCTGGGATGATATGGATATCTATGCCTGTATCAGGGAATCTTCCAAGGAATTGGTTCTCTACATCCTGCACGACGGTCCTCCCTATGCCAACGGCAACATTCATCTCGGTACGGCCTTGAACAAGGTCATCAAGGATATCGTCATCAAGTCCAAGAACATGTCCGGGTTTAATTGTGTTTATGTCCCCGGCTGGGATTGCCATGGATTGCCCATTGAACACCAGGTGGACAAGGAATTGGGTGAGAAAAAGGGAACCCTGACTCAGGTTGAAAAGCGACTGGCCTGTCGGAGTTATGCACGAAAATTCGTCGATCTCCAGCGGGAGCAGTTCAAGCGCCTCGGTGTTTTTGGCGACTGGGAAAAGCCCTACCTCACCATGGAATACGACTATGAAGCAACGACTGTCGAGGAATTCGGAAAACTCTATCTCAATGGGAGCGTTTACAAGGGGAAAAAGCCCGTTTACTGGTGCGCCACGTGCAAAACCGCCCTGGCGGAGGCGGAGGTGGAATATGCGGAGCACCATACACCGTCGATTTATGTTAAATTTTCTGTAACGTCCGATATTGGCGTTATTCGCCCCAAACTGGCGGGGGAAATCGTCCATTTTGTCATCTGGACCACGACCCCTTGGACCATCCCGGCGAATCTGGCCATTGCCCTCCATGAAAAGCTCATCTATACGGCCGTGAAGGTTCGCGGCGAGGTTTTCATCGTGGCCAAGGAGCTCCTCGATTACTGTCTGGACGCTTTTGGCTGGCGTAACGAACCCTATGATATCCTGGACGAGTTTCCCGGGGCTGCAGTAGAAGGACAGCGATGCCGTCATCCCCTGTATGATCGGGAAAGCATCATCATTATCGCACCCTTTGTCACCCTTGAAGCCGGGACAGGCTGTGTTCATATCGCGCCGGGCCACGGTCAGGAAGACTATGAGATCGGTATGCAATACGGCCTTGAGAATTATGCTCCCGTTGATGCCGACGGCAAATTTACGTCCGAAGTGGAGTTCTTTGCCGGGCAATTTGTTTTCGATGCCAACGACGCCGTCAACGCAAAACTCAAAGCACTGGGGGCTCTTCTCGGAAATATCGATTTTGAGCATTCCTATCCCCATTGCTGGCGCTGCAAGCAGCCGATTATTTTCCGTTCCACGGAGCAGTGGTTCATCTCCATGGAGAAAAATGATCTGCGCAAAAAAGCGCTCCAGGCCGTCGATCAGGTCCGGTGGATTCCTTCCTGGGGTCATGATCGGATCTTCGGGATGATCGAAAACCGCCCTGACTGGTGTATTTCCCGCCAGCGTTTATGGGGCGTGCCCATTACGATCTTTTATTGCGAACACTGCAATCAGGAACTCCTGACCAAGGAAATTTTGGACCATGTGGTATCCCAGGTCAAAAATCACGGCGCCGATGTCTGGTTTGAAAAGGATACGAAGGCACTGATGCCGTCGGGGACGGTTTGTCCGAGCTGCGGCCACGAACATTTCCGGAAGGAAACAAACATCCTCGATGTGTGGTTTGATTCAGGAGTCAGTCATGCCGCAGTTCTTGAGCGGTGGTCCGGTTTGTCTTCGCCGGCGGATATGTATCTGGAGGGCAGCGATCAGCACCGGGGCTGGTTTCATTCCTCACTTCTGGAATGCGTCGGTACACGGGGCCGGGCGCCCTATAAGAGCGTGCTGACCCATGGCTTTGTTGTGGACGGCGAAGGCAAAAAGATGTCCAAGTCCATCGGTAATGTCATCGAATCTCAGCAGATTATTGAACAATACGGCGCGGAAATCCTCCGCCTGTGGGTGGCGGCGGAAGACTACACCGAAGATATTCGTATTTCCGATGAAATTCTCAAACGCCTGGTGGATGCTTACCGGCGTATCCGCAACACCGGACGCTACATTCTGGGAAATCTTGACGGATTTCATCCAGATCTGGATATGGTTGCATATGCAGAAATGGCAGAAATGGATCTGTGGATTCTGCACCGTCTTCAGGAACTGATACGACGGGTGCGTGATGCCTACGAAGGTTTTCAGTTTCACATGGTCTATTATACCCTCTACAATTTCTGTACCGTCGATTTGAGCGCCCTGTATTTGGATGTGTTAAAAGACAGGCTCTACACCTCGGAAGCGAAGTCGCAGGCACGGCGTTCGGCCCAGACGGCGATGTATCGGATCCTCGACGCCATGGTCCGTCTGCTGGCACCGATCCTGACCTTCACCGCCGAAGAAATGTGGGTCGCTCTGCCGGAGTACGCAGGCAAGGAAAAAAGCGTCCATCTGACCCAGCTTCCCGCTGTCGACGAACACTGCATCAACCCCGAGGTGGCGGAACGCTGGAAGAACATGATTGCCGTCCGGGGTGAAATTTCCAAGGTGATTGAGACGGCGCGACAGGCCAAGGTGATCGGCCACTCCCTGGATGTTGCTGTGGATTTGTCCTTACCGGATGATTTGCTTAAGGAATTACAGGGCCGTGAAGAGGACATGCGGGCGTTGCTGATTGTTTCCCAGTTGCGGTTTGTGGATCGCGACCTTCTCATCGATCCCACGGCCAGTGAAGTGATTAATGGACTGTTGATCAGCGTGTCCAAGGCGAAGGGGCAAAAATGCAATCGCTGCTGGATTTACAGCCCAACGGTGGGTGAGCATACGCAGCATCCTGCTATATGCGCACGGTGCGCGGAAACGGTTGCCCAGAACAACTAAAAAATGAATAAATACAGCTTATTTGCGATTCCCGCACTGGTGTTGATCATGCTCGATCAACTCACCAAGTATTGGGTCGGTGCGTCCGTGTCGCTTCATGATTCAATACCGGTCATCAACGGTTTCTTCAATCTCACCTATGTCCGTAATCCCGGCGCCGCCTTCGGTTTTCTATCCGGTGCATCTCCGGCATTCCGCTATGCTTTTTTTATTGCCGTCAATATCGTTGCCATCACCCTGATCCTGTCCTATATCCGCAAAGCGACCATGGCGGAATATCGTTTGATTCTGGCCCTGTCGTGCATTATGGCGGGGGCGGTCGGCAATCTCATCGACCGGCTGCGGTTCGGTGAGGTCGTGGATTTTCTTGATTTCTACATCGGCACGTTGCACTGGCCCGCCTTCAACGTTGCCGATTCATCCATATCTGTGGGTGCCTGCTTTCTGATCTGGGAACTGTGGCAAAGGGGCAGGGGAAGCGGTCGCTTGTCCAATGAAAGGCTGACATGACCTCAGCAATACCACGACTCATTCAAGATCACCATGGCCTCTCTTACCGGACGGATTAAGCGTCTGCCGGCGCGAATCCTAACCCCTTCCAGAATCTTCATGCTGAGCTTTGCCGTGGTCATTCTCATCGGTGCGCTGCTCTTGTATTTACCGCTTTCGTACAATCAAAAATCTCTGAGTTTTGTTGATGCTCTCTTTACCTCGGCGTCGGCAGTCTGCGTGACCGGATTGGCGGTCGTTGATCTCGGCAAGGACCTCAGTCTTACCGGCCAGATCATCACTTTGTTGCTCTTTCAGGTCGGCGGTCTGGGTATCATCACATTTTCCGTTATTTTTTTCGGTTTGATGGGGAAGGGCATTTCCTTCAAGGAACGCGAAATCGCTCAGTCGACCTTTCTGCATACGCCGCGCCGTGATTTCCTGGTTATCATCAAGTGGGTGTTCATATCAACCCTCATCATTGAGAGCCTGGGCACCCTGATCCTCTTTGTCCGTTTCCTGGCGGATTATCCGGTGGGTAGAGCCTTTTACCTCGGCCTTTATCATGCCGTATCCGCTTTTAATAACTGCGGTTATTCTCTTTTTTCCAACAACATGATGTCCTATCAGGGCGACTGGACCATCAATGTAACGATGATGCTCCTGATTATTCTGGGCGGTATCGGTTTCGTGGTTCATTATGAACTTTACCAAAAGATACGGGGGAGACAGAAACGTCTTTCCCTGCATAGCAAAATCGTCCTGTTCACGACAGGCGCGCTGATTTTGGGAGGCGCGACATTCTTCTATCTCTTCGAAATAAACCAAACGATCAAGAATATGCCGCTTTCCACCGGGATTCTGGCGTCATTCTTCCAGTCCGTCACCGCAAGGACAAGCGGATTCAATACCGTGGACATCAGCGGTCTGACCAACGCCACCCTGCTGCTGTTGATCATTCTGATGTTCATCGGTGCCTCTCCCGGATCGACCGGCGGGGGCATCAAGACAACCAGCTTTGCTCTCTTGATGATGATGATCTGGAATCGGCTGCGGGGTAGTGAGCAGGTCAATCTTTATAGCCGTACCGTACCCGGCGAAATTCTCACCCGGACCCTGGCCATTATTTTCACTTCGGCGCTTTTCGTGTTCGTGATCACATCGGTTCTTCTTTTATGGAATAACGAGACCGGATTACCTCCTACACAGACCAGGCAGCTCTTCGTGGAATATCTGTTTGAAACGGTGTCTGCTTTCGGGACGGTGGGATTATCGATGAATGTGACGCCAAAACTAAACGATGTTCAGAAGTTGGCGGTGATTATCATGATGTTTGCGGGACGTGTCGGTCCCCTGACCCTGGCCTTTTCCTGGTACAGCCGGAGAAAGAAGGGTTTGACTTATGCCGAAGAATCCGTGATGGTCGGTTAAGGAGAGTATTGCCATGAAAAGAGTCATTGTGATCGGATTGGGGATTTTCGGGTTTAATATCGCCAGGGATCTCTATGAAAACGGTTTCGAAGTCATTGCCATCGACAAGAACAAGGATGCCGTGCAAAAGATTCGCGACTATGCCACCAAGGCCATTGTCGCCGACGGCACGGATAAAGAAGTGATGGAACTGATCGGCATTCAGGAAGACGACGTGGTCATCATTTCCTTCGGTGAGGATCTGGCGGCAAGCACCTTGATCGCGTTGCATTTAAAGCAGATGAAGGTTAAGAACATCATTGTCAAGGCTCCAAACGAAGAGCACAAACTGATCCTCGAAAAAGTCGGGGCGACGGACGTATTGATTCCGGAAAAGGAAATCGCCAGCAAGGTTGCCAAAAGCCTGATTTCACCCAACGTGCTCGATTATCTGCCCCTTTCAGACGAATACATGTTGTTTGAAATGGCTCCACCGAACAGCTTTATCGGCAAATCCATCCGTGAACTCGAACTGCGGGGAAAGCATCACATCGAGGTCCTGGCCGTCAAGGACATCATCACCGACAAAATGAACATGATGCCCGGAGCCGATTTCGTGATCAAGGATGGGGAAATCCTGGTGGTGGTGGGCAAGGAAAAGGATATTCAGAAAGTCAAGTAAACATCGGTTACGGTTGATCCAGGATGATTACGGCATCGACGATGACCGGACCCGTCTCCGAAAGAATCAGGGGATTGATATCGATTTCCCGGATGGATGGAAAAGCCTGGCCCATCTCTCCCAGCGCAACCAGGTAACGGGCGATGGTGTCCAAAGGGGCGGGGGAGAGTCCGCGGGCGCCTTGGAGCAGATGGCGGTTTTTCAGGCTCATGATCAGTGCTGTGGCTTTTCCCGGCGTTAAGGGCGTCAGGGAAAATGCGGTATCGTTGAGTGTTTCCGCGAAAATTCCTCCCAGACCGACCATGACACAGGGACCGTACTGGGGGTCGCGCAGGTACCCCAAGATCAGTTCCAGCCGTCCGTCAACTTGTTGCTGAATCAGTACAGAGCTTTCCTGAGGCATCTTTCCCTTCAATTCATGGTAATTATCAATTAGTTGGGATTCATTATGAATATTCGTTTTGATCAGTCCGGCTTCGGATTTGTGAATGCGGCCCATTTCCAGGCCCTTCAAGACGACCGGAAAGCCCATTTGTAGAGCCAAACTCCGGCACGCCTCAACGGTTTCTACCCTGGATTCTTCAACTGTCGGCAGTCCTGCGGCTTTCAGAATGATTTTGGACGCATGTTCATTTAAGGCGCCGCTGTTTTCCGGTAGGGTGATCCCGGCCACGCTGCTCCGGATTGGAGCGCATTCCGCCTCATATTCGCATAAATCCCCGGCCGGCGGGTTCAAAACCGCGGCCATGCATTCCACGGCCCGATAAAGCTCGTGATAAACGGGGATATTCAGGTTTCGCGCCTCGAGCTGAAAGGCCAGCACCTGTTCCCTTTCACCCAGAATCCAGATGAACACGGGTTTCCCCGATTGCCGCGACAGCCTGGCCGTCTTGTCGAGATCAAGTTTTACCCTTGAAAACCCGGCAAAGGTGTGGATCATGCAGGCGTCCACACCGGGGTCGTCCAGAACCGCCTCCAAGGCCAGGGCAAAAACATCGAGACCCTTTCCGCTGTGTTGTTCCATGGCGGGCCAGACATCGACAGGGTTGGCGACCGGCATCCAGGATGGGAAAAACGTTCTTACCTTTGCCTTGGTAGACGTATCCAGATCGGCCACCTGAAGACCGAAATCGTCGAGGAAATCGGACGCAACGATACCGGAAGCGCCGCTGAAAGTCAGAATGGCCACGTTGGCCGGGGAAGATTTGCTCAAAGAGGGCATGGCCATGCCGAGGGTGCGGCAGAGATCGACCATCTGATGGAAATCGCGCGCCTGGAAGATGCCGGACTGTTTTAAAACATCCTCCAGGATTCGATAGTCCCCGGCCAGGCTTGCGGTGTGGCTTAACGCCGCCTGACGGCCGGTTTCACTTTTTCCGCCCTTGAGGATGACGACGGGTTTTTTTCCGTCATGGCGCCGATAGATGTCAATGAAGCGTCGGAGGTCGATGAACGACTCGAGATAAAAGCCGATCACACCGGTGTCGTCGTCCTCCAGCAGGTAATCCAGGAGATCGCATTCGTTGACGTCGGCCTTGTTGCCGATGGAGCAGACCTTGTTGAACCCGGATATCTCGTGGGAGAGGAGATCGACGACAAATCCTGCCGAGAGCATGCCGCTTTGCACGACCAGCGAAACAGGCCCGGGCTGAAGCAGACCGCCCAGCACCTGTGGATCGGTGAAGGAAAAAACAAAACCCTTATTGCCGTCGACCAGGCCCATGCAGTTGGGACCCCAGATCCGAATCCCCCTTATTCTTGCTATATTAGATAGTTGAGACTGGATACGTTCTCCGTCGCCGCCGATCTCCGAGAACCCGCCGGATTGGATGATCACGCCGGGAATACCTTTCTCGGCACAGACTCCGACGGATTCCAGAACCTGATCCGCTGAAATAAAGAGGATCGCCAAATCCGGTGTTCCCGGAACGGCCAGGATGGACGGGTAGCAGGTCAGGCCGTCAATCTCTTCGTAACGCGGATTGACCGGATAGAGTTCCCCCTTGAATGTATTCGCCAGGTTCTTCAGGATGGCGTAGCCGCCCTTGGCCGGATTGGGGGTGGCGCCGACTATGGCAATGGCCCTGGGGTGAAAGAAAAAGTCCATAATTTATCCTTGAATACGGGATCGTGTCACACGATGAACTATCATACTCCGCTATATTTGCTCAAGGGCGGACTATTTCATCATGCTCGGCAGGAAAAGGGCGATCTGGGGGAAAAACATGATCAAGGCAACGGCAGTGAGCAGGGCCATCAGCATCCAGATAGTCCCTTTGAAGATGACGTGAAGGGGCACGTCCCGGGCGACCCCCGCCACAACATAGACATTGATGCCGACGGGGGGGGTGATGACGCCGATTTCCGCAACCAGAACAATGATAACGCCAAACCAGATCGGATCATAACCCAGGGTTGTGACGACGGGAAAGAAAACCGGGATGGTCAGCATGACCATGGCCAAGGAGTCCATCAGGCACCCCAGAAAAATATAGACGACGATAATTATGGCCATAACCATGATGGAGGGCAGGGGGAGACCGCCGACCCAGGTGCCGATATCTGTCGGGATTCGGGTGACGGCGAGAAAATGTCCAAAAATGGTGGCCCCGGCGACGATGACCATGATCATGCAGGTGATCCTTGCCGTGTCGTCCAGCGTTTTTAAAAAATCCTTCCAGGAGAGGTTTTTCCCAAGGACGGCGATAACCAAGGTGCCCAGGGCGCCGATGCCCGCCGCTTCGGTGGGGGTAAACAGGCCGACGAAAAGGCCTCCCATGACCAGAACAAACAGGATCAGGGTTTCGATGAGGCCGGAGAGGGAGAGGATTTTCTCCTTCATTGTCGACTTCGGACCCCGTGGGCCCACTTCCGGGTTGATCAAGGTCCATATGAGAATGGTCAGAATGAAAAGCAGGGAAAGTAAAATTCCCGGCAGCACGCCGGCCATGAAGAGCTTCCCGATCGACTGCTCTGTCATGATGCTGTAGACAATAAAAATCGTGCTGGGGGGAATCAGAATGCCGAGACTTCCGCCGGCGGCGACCACCCCTGTAGCCAGCGATGGATCATAGTTGAATTTTTTCATTTCCGGCAGCGTGACGGACGCCATGGTGGCGGCGGTGGCGCTGGTGGAACCGCAGATGGCGGCGAAGGCCGCGCAGGCGCCGATGGTGGCCATAGCGAGACCACCCGGCAGGTGGCCGATGAATTTATGGGCGGCGTTGAAAAGCCGCGTGCTGATCCCCGAGTGGAAGGCGCACTGGCCCATGAAGACGAACAGGGGAATGACTGTCAGATTATAGGAACTGAACACGGAGAATAAATCCCGGGCGCTGAGGTTGAGGGATGCGTCCCAGGAAACAAGCATGCCGAAACCGCAGAATCCCACCAGGGCCATGACAAACCCGACAGGCATCTTCAGGAACATCAGGATGGTCAGAAAGAGAAAACCGATTATCCCCGCTTCGGTCGGACTCATTTGAAGACTCTCCGGAAGGATTTGATGACGTCAAAAAGTAAAACGAGGGCCAGAAAACCGCAGCCGACGGCGACACCGAAAATAACCGGATACAGAGGCATGCCCAGCGTAAGGGAAACCTCGCCGCTCTCTTTCATGTCCAGGGTGTAGATCTGACACTGCCAGGTGAAGATAGAAAATAATACGCATGAGATCAAAGAGATAACGCCTTGCAGAAAGGTCTGCAATCTGCCGGGCAGACGTTCCATGAGAATTTCCACGGCAATGTGACTTCGCTCCACGGAGGTATAGGCCATGGCAAAGGCAATCGTAAAGGCCCCCAAAAACCCGATCAGTTCGTAGGTGCCGGGAATGGGTTTTCCCCAAAGCCGCAGCACGACATCGGCACAGGTCAGGAGCATCATCGCCATGACGGATATGCCGGAAAGGTAGGCAACCCCCTTGGTTGAACGATGAACCCATCTTTCGATTTTTAACAGCATTTTACCTTGACCTGCAGACAGGATAGCGGTCACGGGTGGCTTCCCATGACCGCTGTCGATTTTGTATAACTTATTTCGCAGACTTGGAGTATTTTTTGATCAATTTTTCCGTTTCCTTGACGGCCCTGTCGCCCGGAAGCCCCTTCGCGTCGGCGGCTGTAACGAATTCGGTAATGACCGGGCTGACTGCTTTTTTCCACCTCAGGTTTTCTGCGGGGGACAAGGGGATGATTTTATTGCCCAAGCCAAGGGTGAAAGCCTTGCCCTCTTCGTCGAGATCATCCCAGGTCTTGGCATGAACGGCGACCCACTCCCGGTTGACGTCGCTGATGATCTTCTGGATATCTTTCGGCAAGGAATTCCATTTTTTCTTGTTCATGACGACAAACATGGTCGTCGTGTAGCCGACGCCGGCACAGTTGGTGGTGTTCTTGATGACCTCTCCCTGCTTCCAGCCCTTGAGCACC
This sequence comes from uncultured Syntrophales bacterium, assembly GCA_964408155.1. Classification (GTDB taxonomy): domain Bacteria; phylum Desulfobacterota; class Syntrophia; order Syntrophales; family JAAYKM01; genus JAAYKM01. The sequence goes on along the minus strand of CAYOYJ010000061.1, from coordinate 3,045 downwards.
TCAAAAGGTCCTATTGTACCGTCGACGACACCCTTTTGCAGAGATTCGTAGGTCGAGCCCTGGGGCATGGCCACGGGTACGCCGCCCAAGCTGGTGACGACCTTCGAACTCAGGCCGGTGGAGCGGATTTTAAGACCCTTCATATCCTCGAGTTTGTTCACAGGTTTGATGGTATGGAGCAGTCCCGGGCCGTGGGCATGCAGGTACATCACTTGGACGTCGTTCAATTCTTTGGGTTTGAACGTCCGGTAGAACTCGTTGACGACATAGGTGGCCACTTTTCCGTTTGGATAACCCATCGGAAGGTCAAGCACTTCCGTCAAGGGGAAACGGCCCCGGGTATAAGCGAAACAGGACATGCCGATATCGGAAATTCCCTTGACCACACCGTCATAACACTGGTCGGCCGGAGTCAGGGTGCCCGCAGGAAAAACCGTAACCTTCACGCGGCCCTGGGTCCTTTTTTCAATTTCCTTGGCCCAGGCCTCCCCCGCCTTGGCCTGACCGTGAGTGGCCGGAAAGAAGATGCTGTAGGTGAGATTGTAGGTTTCCGCATGAACGGTTGCGGTGCTGAGAAAAACGGGTCCCACGACGGAAAGAACAAAAACAAGGAAAATGGTTACGGACAATTTTCTGCTCATGGTGCTGATCCTCCCTTACAATTATTTAAACAATACAGGTGATGTTTGTGAAAAATATAAAACGGGGTGGAACTCGGAAAGCCTGCTTATCCCGGAACGGAGACAAGCAGGCATGAATACAAATAAGTGGCCAACGGGAGATGCCGGTGCGGGGAGATTTTTCTGTATGCGCTAAACTTCTTCATTGATATTAAACGAAATACCCTATTTACTCAGGTTTAGCGACAGTTATTGTATTTTATTTTGCGTGTCAAGGATTATTTTCGGTCTGGACTTTGACGATTTCCTTCAGTTTTTCCAGCTCCTCCCGGTATTGTTCAGCCTTGACCCGGGCGGTCTCCGCCTCTTCCTGGGCCCTGGTAACCGCTTCTTCCTGACGCGCGCGTTCCTGGTTAAGCTTGTCCTGCAGGTCGTTGAAACCGATATAGGCGGCCAGACTTCCTCCAGCCAAAAGGAGCAGAGGGATCGCGCCTTTGAGGAGTATGAGGAAATCGCCGAACCACAACACGAAACCGACAAACCCGACGAAGGCGCAGATGATACCCCCGATAAGAAGTGTCATAATTTTAACCCATTTGTTTTTCTGAAAAAAATCGGATGCATAAAAATATCTGTTTGTATACTGTACGTATGTTTGTGGAACAGCTAACATAATTGGTGGTGCTTTGCAAGGTCAATTCAGGTTTAATCTTGGGAATTGATTGATGAAATGATCATCCTGACCGTAAAAAACTCTTGATTAAAAAGGAATGTTCATCTACGATGCGCCAGTCCAATCGACTCGGGGGGGGAGCGTTCTTCTTCCCGTTACAATGCGAAAAAGAGGAAATACGGATGATTGAACCTGATTTTGAAAAAGGAAACGGATTGGTGCCCGTAGTCGTTCAGGATGACGAAACGGGTGATGTATTGATGCTGGCCTATATGAACCGCCAAGCTTGGTTAAAGACACTGGAATCAGGAAAGGCAACGTTCTGGAGCCGTTCGCGCAATTCCCTTTGGCTGAAAGGGGAATCTTCCGGGAACGTTCAAGTTGTCAAGTCCGTTTACATCGACTGCGATAACGATACGATTCTGCTGCGCGTGAACCAGACCGGTGGCGCCGCGTGTCATACGGGCTATCGGTCTTGTTTTTACCGGAAAATCGTCAACGGCGGCGTTGAAATCATCGGAGAGCCTGTCTTTGATCCGGGGGAAGTATACAAATGAATGATCATGTATTAAAGATCGGTATTCCCAAGGGAAGTTTGGAACAGAATACGGTGGATCTTTTTAAAAGGGCGGGCTGGCACATTTCTTATGACAGCCGCAGTTATTTTCCCGATATCGACGACGATGAGTTGACCTGCGCCTTGGTGCGGGCCCAGGAAATGTCCCGTTATGTTGAGGATGGACATATCGATCTGGGTCTGACAGGGCGCGACTGGATTCTGGAGAACGAATCCGATGTGGTTGTGGTGCAGGATCTGGTTTATTCCAAGGTGTCAGCCCGGCCGGCCCGCTGGGTACTGGTGGTTCGGCAGGATTCACCGATCCAGTCGGTAGAGGACATGCAGGGGAAGCGCATATCAACGGAACTGGTTAATTTCACGAAAAAATATTTTTCGGAACGCAGGATCGACGTCCATGTCGAATTTTCTTGGGGCGCAACGGAAGCCAAGGTGGTGGATGGTCTGGTCGATGCCATTGTTGAAGTTACCGAAACGGGTTCAACGATCCGGACCAATAAACTGCGTATTGTGCAGGAGATGATGACGACGAATACGCAGTTGATTGCGAACCATGACGCTTGGGGCAATCCTTGGAAGCGTCAGAAAATCGAACAAATTCGTTCGCTTTTGAACGGTTCCCTTCAGGCCATGGGAAAGGTCGGGTTGAAGATGAACGTCGAGAAGGAAAACCTCGGCAGGGTGATTCTGCTGCTGCCGTCGTTGAAAGCGCCTACCATTTCTGGACTCTTTTCGGAGGAATGGTATGCTGTGGAGACGATTGTCAATCAGAGTGTCGTTCGGGATTTGATTCCTCTCCTGCATGAAGCAGGAGCGGAAGGGATCATTGAGTATCCCTTGAATAAAGTCATCTGAAAGTGAAGGCATGAAAAGAAAAGGCGAAATCTACCGGAAAACTTCGGAAACGGAAATCAACCTGTCCATAAACTTGGACGGCAACGGAACAGCCGATCTGGCGTCGTCGGTTCCGTTTCTGGATCACATGTTGAATCTCTTTGCGCGCCATGCCGGATTGGATCTTTTCGTCCGCAGTCAGGGCGATACCCAGGTCGACGACCATCACCTGGTGGAAGATCTCGGTATCTGCCTGGGTGAAGCGGTAAAGAAATCCTTGGGCGACAAGGGCGGCATCAAACGTTATGGTTCAATTGATCTTCCGATGGCCGAGACCCTGT
>CAYOYJ010000060.1:6536-14045 GCA_964408155.1 uncultured Syntrophales bacterium | reverse complement strand
ACGACTACGGCACATCCCTCACTTTTTCCTTCGCCGACATGAAGCGGTACAGCGACAAGGCCGCAAATATGTTCAAAAAGGCGGGCATCAAAAAGGGCGACCCGGTCATGCTCATCTGTAAGGGCCGTTATGAATTCTGGTTTCTCTTCGTTGCCCTGCATAAAATCGGGGCCATCGGTATCCCCGCCACCCACATGCTGACGACCAAGGACATCGTTTATCGGATCGAGCGCGCCGATATCAAAAATATCGTCTGCATCAGCGATCCCGACCTGGCGAGCTATGTGGAAGAGGCCGATGCCAAGGTGCCGGGCATTCTGGATTCCAAGATTATCCTGAGCGGCAAACGCGAAGGCTGGATCTCATACGAGGAAGAGATGGCCGCCGCGTCGGATGAGTTCGTAAAACCGTCCGGCGATGACGCCCCGAAAAACGGCGATATCATGATGCTGTACTTCACTTCCGGAACGGTGGGCATGCCGAAGATGGTCCAGCACGATTTCACCTACCCCCTGGGTCACATCCACACGGCCAAGTACTGGCAGAATACGGAGGACAACGGGCTTCACTACACCGTCGCCGACACGGGCTGGGCCAAGGCTGTCTGGGGAAAAATCTACGGCCAGTGGCTGTCGGGAAGTGCCGTCTTCGTCTATGATTACGACCAGTTCGATCCGGTAAATGTTCTCAAAAAGTCCATCGAACACAAGGTAACCACCTTCTGCGCCCCTCCTACGGTATACCGCTTCCTGATCAAGCAGGATCTGCGGAACTACGACTGCAGTTGCATCAAGTACTGCGTCACCGCCGGGGAACCCATGAATCCCGAAGTTTATTTCCAGTTTCTGCAGCAGACGGGTCTCCGCATCATGGAAGGGTACGGCCAGACCGAAATGACCTGCGCCATCGGCACCTATCCCTGGATGGACCCCAAGCCGGGCTCCATGGGCCGGGTCACGCCGGGTTATATTATCGAACTGATTAACGGGGAGGGAAAACCGGCCGAAATCGGCGAGGAAGGAGAGATCGCCATTCATGTCGGGCAGATGATGCCGGTCGGCATGTTCGGCGGTTATTACCGGGACAAGGACACGACGGACCGGGTCTGGCACGATGGCTGGTACTACACCGGCGATATGGCCTGGAGGGATGAAGACGATTATTACTGGTTCGTCGGCCGGGCCGACGACCTGATCAAGAGTTCCGGCTACCGGATCGGTCCCTTCGAGGTCGAAAGCGCCCTGATCCAGCATCCGGCGGTCCTTGAATGCGCCATCACGAGCGTGCCCGACGACATCCGCGGCGCCATCGTGAAGGCGACGGTTGTCCTGGCCCAGGGCTACACGGGAAGTGACGCCCTGGTGGCTGAGTTGCAAGAGCACGTAAAGAAAGTCACAGCGCCTTACAAGTACCCGCGCATCATCGAGTTTGCAACGGAGCTGCCGAAGACGATCAGCGGTAAGATCCGCCGGGTCGCGATCCGCAATAAGGACAAGGAAAATATGTGATGCCGGCCCCGGCCAAGCCGATATGCATGAAAAACAGGTACGGAAGCACATCTTTTTATCCATAAGTGCAATTTTTTTCTTGAAATTCCCGTTTCGATGGGAGTAAGGTGAGCGCCCTGAAAGGTAATAAAAGCGGGCGGACCGCAGCAGGAACATCCCCGGAACCGGTAACGATTTCAAGGGGATAAAAATAAAAAATGATGGGGGGCGACAGGTATGGCCTGCCGTCGTCAATCGGACCACACATTCATGACAAAAAAGAGATCGTATCGGGTTGTTGTCAACCAGGAATTCTGCAAGGGCTGTAATCTCTGCATTGAGTATTGCAAGCCTGAGGTCCTTGTCTGTTCACATTCCCTCAATGAAATGGGTTACCATTACGCGGAAGCGGCTCGCCCGGAGCTGTGCACGGGCTGCCTGTCCTGTACGCTGGTGTGCCCCGATCTGGTGATAGAGGTGTACAGTGAATAAAATCTTCATGAGCGGCAATCACACCTTTGCGGAAGCGGCGATCCGGGCCGGATGCCGGGCGTATTTCGGTTACCCCATCACGCCGCAGAACGAACTCTGTGAATACATGTCCGAAAACATGCGAAAAGTCGGCGGGGCCTTCATCCAGTCGGAAAGCGAACTGGCAGCGATCAACATGGTGGTCGGCGCATCCGCCACGGGTGCCCGGGCCATGACGTCGTCTTCGTCTCCCGGAGTCAGCCTGAAACAGGAGGGCATCTCCTTTCTGGCCGGCTTCCAGCTTCCGGCAGTTATCGTGAATATTATGCGCGGGGGACCCGGTATGGGTAACATCGCCCCGGCCCAGGGCGACTATTTTCAGGCGACCCGCGGCGGCGGTCATGGCGATTACCGGACACCGGTCATTGCCCCCGGCTCCATCCAGGAAATCGCCGATCTCGTATTCGTAGCTTTCGATATCGCCGACCGTTACCGGACCCCGGTGATGATGCTGGGCGATGGCATGATGGGTCAGATCAAGGAGCCGGTGTTGTTTCCCGAACCGATCGACCCGAAGAAACTGCCGAAGAAGGAATGGGCATTGACGGGACGCGGAAATCATCCCAGCCGTTTTCTGGCGTCGCTTGTTCTGGACCCCCAGAGGATGGAAAATCACAACTGGAACCTGTTCCGGAAATACGAAGAAATCGCCAAGAACGAAACACGTTTTGAAACGTACTGTGTCGAAGATGCGGAGATCATTGCCGTGGCCTACGGTACCACCGCCCGGATCGCCAAGGGGGCCATCCATCAGTTGCGGGATCAGGGGCTGAAAGTGGGGCTCGTCCGTCCCATCACATTATGGCCGTTCCCGAATGAGATTCTGCAGCAGCTATCGAAAAAAGTGAAGCGATTCATTGCCTTGGAAATGAGCACGGGACAGATGGTGGAAGATGTCCACCTTGCGCTGGAGGGCAGGGCGGAGGTATTGTTTTACGGCCGTCCCGGCGGGATCATTCCCGAGCCGGATGAGTTCGCCCAGGTCATCCGTGACAAGATGAAATCCTGACGGGAAAAGGTGGAAAGAGAAACACTTCATGGAACTGTTAAATCCCTGGCCAAAATATCAAAAACAAAATGTCAGCAGCCATTACTGCCCCGGCTGCGGTCACGGCGTCGTGCATCGGATCATCGCCGAGTTGCTCGAAGAAATGGATCTCGGGAAACAGGCCTTCTGCGTCAATCCTGCCGGATGCGCCGTCTTGGCCTACGATTATCTTGACGTGGACATGATCGAATCTTCCCACGGACGCGGTACCGCCGTCGCAACGGGCATCAAACGAGTGCGGCCCGATCTGTTCGTCTTCACCTATCAGGGCGATGGCGACCTTTCGGCTATCGGTACGGCGGAAACGATCCATTCCGCCAACCGGGGCGAGCGCATTACGGTCATTTTCATCAATAACGCCGTTTACGGCATGACCGGCGGCCAGATGGCGCCGACGACGCTGCTCCGCCAGAAAACGACAACCACCCCGGCGGGACGGGAACCCAAATACGACGGCTACACCCTGCATATAACCGATATGGTGGCGAATCTACCCGGTGTCGTTTACGCTGAGCGGGTAGCGGTGACAACGCCGGCGGCCATCCGTAAAACGAAAAAAGCCATTCGCACGGCGTTTCAGACTCAGGTGGACGGTCTGGGATATTCCATCATCGAGGTCCTTTCGGCCTGTCCGACGAACTGGAAGTTGAGTCCCGTTGAATCCATCGAGTGGATCCACACGGTGCTGGAGAAGGAATTCCCTCTCGGGGTGCTGACAGATAAAAGGGAGAAAAAGGCTTAGCATGTTAACGACAATTCTTTGTTCCGGTTCCGGCGGACAGGGGGCTTTGACCGTGGGCAATGTTCTGGGCAATGCCGCCATGTACGAAAATTTCTTCGTGTCCTATTTGCCCTGTTACGGGGCAGCCATGCGGGGTGGAACCGCCAACTGCACCACCAGCATTTCAACGGAAGAAATCGCCTCTCCCGTTGTGTCGTCTCCCGATGTGCTGATCGCCCTGAACAAACCGTCCGTCATCACCTTTCTGCCCCGCCTGAAACCAGGGGCCAGACTGATCTACAACGCCGATCTCATCGACGCCGTTCCGGATCATCCTGGCGTCGCCTGCTACGCCGTGGCGGCCAACCGGATCGGCCGGGAAGCGGCCAATGAACGTTCCGCCAACATGGTTATGCTGGGCGCCATGCTGAAGGTCCTGCCGGTGATCAAGATGGAATCTCTCATCCGGAGTGTGCAGGGCCTGATGGGTTCAAAAAAAGCCCTGGCCGGCATGACCATCAAGGCGCTTCAGGGCGGCTACGACAGCGTGGCCTGAATTCTGTTCACAAAATCCGTTCATCACTTTTCCACGATCAATTCGTTGATTTTATCAACGTCTGTCGGTATATTAAATTGAAGATATCCGAAAGGGGGATCATTGCATGATCTATAACGAAGAATATGAAACCCTGCCGCGGGAGGTGCTGGAAATCCTTCAACTCAAGCGTCTTCAGCAAGTGGTTTCGCGCGTTTACCACACCGTCGGTTTTTACCGAAAATCCTTCGATGAAGCCGGCGTCTCTCCTGAAGACATCAAGAGCCTTAACGATCTTCGGCGCTTTCCCTTCACAACGAAACAGGACCTCCGGGACAATTACCCGTTCGGTATGTTCGCCGTTCCCATGAGCAGCATTGTCCGTCTTCACGCCTCTTCAGGTACGACGGGTCGTTCAACTGTTGTCGGGTACACGAAACGCGATATTGAAACCTGGTCGGAACTCATGGCCCGCTGTTTCGTGGCCGCCGGTCTGACTAAAAATGATATGATCCACAACGCCTATGGCTACGGCTTGTTTACCGGGGGGTTGGGTGTCCATTACGGTGCGGAAAAACTCGGGGCAAGTGTCATCCCGATATCCGGGGGCAGCACCAAGCGCCAAATCATGATCCTCCAGGATTTCGGTCCCACCGCCATCTGCTGCACCCCGTCCTACGCCCTCAATCTGGCGGAGCAGGGGGAGGCCATGGGGGTTGACATGCGCGCCCTGAAGCTCCGGGTCGGTGTCTTCGGTGCGGAACCCTGGAGTGAGAAAATGAAAAACGAGGTTGAGGACGCCCTGAATCTGACAGCCATGAACATCTACGGCCTGTCGGAGATCATGGGACCGGGCGTGGCGATGGAATGTCAGGAAGGGCGGGAAGGCATGCATATTTTTGAGGATCATTTCCTGGTGGAAACCATCAATCCCGCCACCGGTGAAGTTTTGCCTCCGGGCGAGCCCGGCGAACTTGTCTTTACGACCCTGTCCAAGGAAGCCTTTCCGCTGATCCGCTATCGAACCCGGGATCTCTCACGACTTATTCCTGAACCCTGTGTCTGCGGCAGGAGTCATTACCGGATGGAACGAGTCATGGGACGGAGCGATGACATGCTGATCATCCGCGGAGTGAATGTTTTTCCCTCCCAGATTGAAGCGGTTCTCGTCGGGATTGACGGACTCGATCCCCATTACCAGCTTATCGTGGATCGGGAAGGCACTCTCGACACCCTGGAAGTCCGGGTGGAAGTCAATGAGCGCCTCTTCTCCAATGCGGACCAGATTAAAACGCTTCAGAAAATTGAGCGGAACATCATCAAGGATTTGAAAGAGTTTCTGGGCGTGACGGCCAAGGTGAAGCTGGTGGAACCCAAATCCCTCCAGCGCTTTGACGGGAAAGCGACCCGCACCATCGATAACCGGAAGATCTAACATCCTGGTCATGAAAGGAAGGAATAAACATGAAGGTCGAACAGATTTCCATTTTCTTGGAGAACAAACCCGGAGGACTTGAAAACGTGACGCGGATTCTTCGGGACGCCAATATCAATATCCGCACCTTGGCCGTGGCGGATACCTCGGACTTTGGGATCGTCCGGTTGATCGTCGATCATGTCGCCGATGCCGTCGCGGTTCTGAAATCAAACGGATACACGGTCAGCCGAACCAATGTCGTTGCTGTTGAAGTTCCGGACCAGCCTGGTGGATTGCATAATATTCTCGAGGTCTTGGCGCAAGCCAAAATCAATATAGAATATATGTATGCCTTTGTTGAACGCAGCGGTGAAAACGCTGTCATGCTCTTCCGGTTCGACAATTCCGACGCCGCCATCAATGTGCTCTTGCAAAATAACAAGACCATTCTGCCCGGGGAAAAGCTCTACGCCCTGTAAGGGGCTGATTTTGAAGATATTGCTGTGCATCTGAAAGGTAATGTGTTGTTGACTAAATCTCATTCCGGGTTGGTGCGATGAAAAGGAGGTTTCTATGAAGAAAGAAATCCGATCTATCGATCAAATCGTCAACGAGCAATTGTCAAAATGGGTACTGAGTTCAAAAGAAGTGAAGGGAGAGATTGTTGAATCGAAACCGGTCATTACCATTTCGCGCGAACCGGGAACCGGTGGGACGCGAATTGCAAGAGTGCTTTCGGAACGCTTGAAGATGGACCTTTTCGCCGGGCAGATTGCAAAACATATTGCGGAAAGTGCCGAGGTAGATGAAAGGGCAATCAAAGCCATCGTTGAGAAGGCTCTCACCACACGGGACGACTGGCTGTCGTCCCTGTTTGAAACCCGCCACATGTGGCCGGACAAATTCATGTTTCACCTGTCCAAAGTGATCAACACCGTCAGGGATCGCGGCAATGCCGTTATTCTTGGACTGGGTGCGCTTTATCTTCTGTCTCCGGAAACAAACTTCCGAGTAAAACTGATCGGCTCCAAGGAAAACCGAGTGAATCGAATTATGAAAAACAGCGGGTGTTCACGGCAGGAAGCGGAAGATTATGCGGAAAAAACCGAAAAGGACCGGCGGGTCTTTGTTAAGAAGTTTTTCAAAGTTGACTGGATAAATCCTCATGATTACGACCTGACCATCAACACGGATTCGATCACGGCCGAGGGAGCCGTGGAAACGATCGTCGCCGCCTTCGAGGCCTGGAAGAAGGGGAAAGATCTTTAATCCTCGCACATCTACATACCGTTTTTGCCACATCGGTTAATGAACCGATGTGGCTTCTTTCTTCTGATATTCCATACGGTTATATATTCCAAACGAGAGTTTCTTGCCGAAAAAACAGATTCCATGGTAAGAGGGCGACGAATAAAAGGAATCCGCCTTCAAGATGAATTACAAAATCGCTTACAGAGAAATCCTGCTCGTCGTTCTGGTTGTTCTGCTGGGCTATCTGTTTGTCCATTACAACCTCTACAAAATCCTGACCGACAAGGAACGCATTATCAACCTGATCAAATCTTTCAGTCCCTATGATCAGATCGCCTTTATGGTCGTCCAGATTTTTCAGGTTGTGGTCGCTCCCTTTCCGGGGGAAGTCACGGGTTTTATCGGTGGATATCTTTATGGACCGGTCTTGGGAACACTTTATTCAACCATCGGTTTGACGCTCGGCTCCTGGCTGGCCTTCGGTCTGGCCCATTTTTTCGGCCTGCCTCTGGTGGAGAA
>CAYOYJ010000060.1:0-6436 GCA_964408155.1 uncultured Syntrophales bacterium | reverse complement strand
TCAGTTGTGTTCTGGGAATTGTCGGCTATTATTACCGAGATAGGTGGTTGAGGTTGCTAAGACGGCGCAAAAAACCCAAGGCGGATTAAACGCCCCCGGTTCATTGCATTATCTGGGGCCTTCTCTTTCCGAATTGTCTGAAGATTCGGTAGTCGATGGACTCTCACCTGCCGACCCACCGCTTTCCAGGTTGTCCAATTTCTGCTTCTTATTGTCAATATCTTGCAGTTTTTCGCGCCAATGCTGTCGATCTCTACCATACCCGTAGGAATCATTGAAATTCCTTCGGTATTCTGTCTCGTGAGATTTTGCTTCCTCGTACTCCTGTCTTGCTTGTTCAAGTTCCAGATCCCTGTCTCGCTCCTGCCGATTTTCCGAAGCCTGATCTTTTTCGGAGGATCTCGTTGTTTCATCTTCACCCGCCTGCGACGCGGGAACCATTGGTTGGATATTGTCTTTGAATCGATAAACCTTAATATGTTTTCCCTTTTCGACAGGCGGCTGATCCGTGATGTGGCTCACACCGCTTTCATCGGTCCAGCGATAGTATTCGGCAGACTGAGCCGGCCATGGAAAAAGAAACACACATAATATCAATGTTATACATGTCTTCATATTGACACCCCCCTTTGATCTGCAACAACTTCGCTTAACGTCATTTTGTTACATCACGATCGACATTTCCTAACATATTCTTTACTGTATGCCGTCATTATTCTGTTGAAATGAGAAATATTTCTCCCCTGGCCCCCTTCTCCTATCTATCCAATGCCTTTTTAAGCCGCTTCGGAATCATGGGCAATCGTGTAAGACGCACCCCGCAGGCGCGGGCCACGGCGTTGGCGATCGCTGCGGCAGGCCCCACTGTGGGAACCTCTCCGATGCCTTTAGCGCCGAATGGCCCCTCCGGCGTTGGGCTTTCAATGAAAAGCGTCTCCATGTCCGGCATGTCCACGATTCGTGGAATCTTATAGGCTGACCATTTATTGGTCACGTTCGGTTTAAACTCCTCTTTCAAGGCAAACCCCAGCCCTTGGACGGCTCCGCCTTCCACCTGTCCTTCCAGCGTCAGGGGATTGATGATCCTCCCCACGTCATGCGCCAGCACCAATTTTACAACCTTAACGGCACCACTTTCCGTATCAACCTCCACTTGGGCCAAAACCGACGCGAAAGCGTATGCCAGATGAGGGCTTCCTTTCCCCTTCTTGTCGATTGGCATGGTGTTCGGCATGAAGAAACCGGAGAAGTCCCCGGACAAACCCTTTTCCAGCAGCACACGATGACATCGGCGCAGCCTGACAGAATTTGCTTCTGTATCATCCCCATAAAAGCCGCTTGCTTCCAGCGCTTTTTTCATGGCAAGAGCTGCCTCTTGCACCGCTCTCCCCGAAGCGAGGGTTTGACGGCTTGCTTCGGTCGGTCCTGCGGAAGGGGTAATATCCGTATCCGGCGTCACAACGACAAAGCAACTCCCCGGAATCTGCAACGTTTCCGCGGCTATCTGCGTCAGAGTGGAATATACGCCTTGCCCGAGGTCCGTGGCACCAACCAGCAACTCTATAGCGCCCTCTGCGTTAAGCCGCATGATCACCCGGGAGGGATTCCGCCATCCTGCTTCACCGATGCCGAAGAAAATACATGCCAGACCCGTACCGCGCCTGATGCCGTCGGTGGCACAGTCAGGCTGTTTTGCTGACCAGGCCAGGGCCTCTTCATAATAGGGCTTCAGTGCAAGCAGGGTTTCCCGGGCACCGACGCTCTCCGTAAGAACCTGCCCTGTAATCGTGGTTGAACCGGGCTTAAACAAGTTCTTCAGGCGGAATTCGAAAGGGTCCAGACCCAGCTTTTCCGCAAGCAGGTCCATTTGAGATTCCGCCGCGAAGGCCACCTGGGGGGCGCCAAAACCACGCATCGCCCCGGCAGGAGTTGTATTGGTGTAAACACAGGATCCCCGGACCGATACATGTGGTACTTCATAGGGACCGGTGGCATGGATCAAGGCTCTTTCGAGCACCGCCTTGCCGTAAGAGGCGTAAGCCCCGGTGTTCGCGGCCATATCGACCTCAATGGCAGACAGCTTGCCTTCAGCTGTTGCGCCGGTACGAAAGCGGATCTCGAAGGGATGTCGCTTCTCCGTACACATCATCGATTCCGCCGCCGTGTAAACCAGTTTGGCCGGTCTTGATAATTTGAAGACGGCGAGGGCCAGAAGCGACGCGACCTGATGATTCAACTTTCCGCCGAAACTGCCGCCCGTCGGGGCTTGAATGATTCGAATTCGTTCACATGGTATGCCCAGGGCTTCTGCCGCCTGTTCCTGATTCTCATGGGGATTTTGCGTCGCCAGGCGAATGACGATTTTTCCGTCCGCATCCAGCCAGGCAACACCTGCCTCCGGTTCGATATAAGCATGATCGTTGAAAGGAGTCTCATAGAATTTATCCACCACCTCTGCTGATTCCGCAAAGCCCCTGGCAATATCTCCCTTCTCGCTTTGCAGGTGAAAAAGCAGATTCGTATCTCCGTGAACTTTCGGACCTTTCGGGTTTGTTGCTCCCACCGTGCTGGAAACCGCCTCCAGATCATCATAGACAATTTGTACCCGTCGTACGGCCTTAGCGGCAACCTCAAGCGATTCGGCCACCACCAGGGCAACGGCGTCTCCAATAAACCGCACCCGATCCTCAACCAGCACCGGCTGATCCCGCTGGATCGGACCAATCCGGTTGGTCCCCCCTATGTCTTGTGCCGTCAGGATAGCAACCACCCCGGGAACGGCCGAAGCCGCTTCCGTTTCAATCTTCCGGATCATGGCATGAGGTTTCTCGCTCCGGACCACTTTCAAATGAAGGCAGTCATCAGGCGTGAGATCCGCAGCAAATCGAGTCAACCCAAGGACTTTTTCCCAGATCCCCATGGGGATCACGGGAATGCCGATATGTCCCGTCACATCCAGGCTTGGCGCATCCACAGAAGAAAAGGAAGCGTTGTACCGATCCCCTTCCGGGTGCATCCTACCCCGGAGGGTCGATTCTTTGCTTTCCGCAGACGATGCCTTTCTTGAGGCGGCAAGTAAAACCGCCTCCACTATTTTTTTGTACCCCGTGCAACGGCACAAGTGGGGGGCGAGGGCACGAATTACCTCCGTTCTCGTTGGCAGGGGAGTTCCGTCCAGCAGAGCTTTCGACCCAACAATCATACCCGGCGTGCAAAAGCCGCACTGGATCGCACCTTTTTCGACAAAAGCCCGTTGCAGAGGGTGCGGAGTGTTCACAGACCCGATGCCTTCGATCGTTTCAATGTCCCGTTCTGCAACCCGCTCCACCGAGGTTACACAGGACTTAACCACTTGGCCGTCGAGCAAGACTGCACAGGAACCGCAAACCCCTTCTCCGCAACCTTCTTTCGTGCCGGTCAAGCCCAACTGATTCCGCAGGAAATCTATCAGCCTTGTATCAGGATGGCCCGTAAATTCAGCGGGTTTCCCGTTTACCCTGAAACGAATGCCTTGATTCATCTTGTCTTCACCTCCGACAAATCAACCATCCACCCCTGTTTAATCCCAGAAATTTGGCGTCTTGCCTTCCTCCACCTCTTCCGGTTTGCAAGGGTACACTTTACACAACAGCGCTCTTAAGGGCCAGCCGCCGTTGATAGGGTTGCAGTGGTCGGGTTCGTCATCGGTCAGAATATTCACGTTGGACTTCCAGAGACCATGGAGGGAGGGTTCCTCTCCCGGGTCTTCGGGATACCACCAGCCGTGCTGGGCATGGACGACGCCGGGATGGATGCTCTCATCGTATTCTGCCGTCTGACGACACCGCCCCCGTGGAGTTTCAATCCAGACCCACTGGCCGTTCTCAATACCCAGGGACCCGGCCGTCTCCGGGTGGATTTCCATCTTCGGCCAAGGGTAGCGCTTTCGGTGCTTGGCAATCTGACGGTGCTCGGCATTATAATAAGGCAGAAACCGGCCGCCCGTCGTCAGGACAAGGGGATACTCCTTGGCCAACTCGGGGCTGCTGACAGGGCTTTCCAGGGGTTCCCGGAAGACGGGCAGAGGATCATATCCCATCTTCTCCAGAACCGTGGAATACAATTCCACCTTGCCTGTCGGGGTACCGAAGCCCTTTTCCTCGTAGCGTTTAAAGCCGCCCTTTCCCGCGGCAAAACCGCCTTTGGCCATGAATTCCTTGAAGGTCACCCCCGACGGTTTCAAGCGGTAATCGTACACTTCTTCCAGGTCCTCCCAAGGCCAGTATTCTTTCTGTCCCAGGCGATCGCCAAGGCCCTTCCAGAATTTATAATCACTCCAGCGTTCGTACTGACCGGATACCACAGGAGGCATGGCCTGTTCGCTGCCGATAATCATGGCATAGGCCCAAATCCAGGGCCGTTCAAGATAGGTCGCCCCCGGCAGAACATAGTCGGCAAGTTGCGCGCTCGGGGTCATGAAGAAATCCATGACCACATAGAGATCGAGGCTTTTCAGGGCCTCATAGACCACCTTGCTGTTCCCGTAATTTACAACAGGGTTGCTCGACACCGTGAGGATGGCTTTGAGCGGATAGGGTTTCCCGGTGATAGCTGCACGGTAAAACGTCGGGGCATGCGCAAAGGCCTGGAACTGGCTGGAGCGGTTCAGGGTCAGCTCGCCCCACACCCGGGGCACCGCTTCCTGAGTCATGCGGAACCCTTCCTGGGTCAGAATTTTGAATCGATCGGCCCCCAGCTGCTTTTTTCTCTGTTCCGGCGACAGTTTATCGATCAGTTCGATTTCCTGTTCGTGGATGATGTTCGGATAGGCCGTCGTGAAGACGTCGCCGCCCTTGACGTCAAGGTTCCCCGTGATCGCCCGGAGGGCAAAGACCGCGTGGAGTGTTTCCATGGAGTTGACGGTGTGCTCAATTACCAGACCGTGTGTCATGGCCGCCGGCTTGTATGTGGCGTACAGCTCCGCGGCCTGTCGAATCTGCTCGGCGGGCACCCAGGTGATTTCCGCGGCCTTCTCCAGCGTAAACGGTTCCACCCGCTCCCGCAGCTCTTCGAAGCCGTGACACCATTTTTCGACGAAGGATTTGTCGTAAAGCCCTTCCTTAATAATATGGCGGAGCATGGCCAACGCCAGGGCACAGTCCGTACCCGGCCGCACCCGGAGCCACAGGTCGGCATGGCGGGTCGCATCGACCCCCCGGGGATCGATGACGATCAACTTCATCCCTTCCTTGCGGGCCTTGGTGATGTTTTTCCAGAGAGCGTTCCAATACCGGGGACCACCGCCGCCCCACATGAGGGTACACTGAGTTTCCTTCTGAACGACGGGGAACAGTTTCCAGCCGAACACGGCGTACATCAAGGCAAGATACTCGCCGTAACAGATCTCCGCCTGGCCGACGATGTTAGGACTGCCCATCAGGTTAAAAAACCGACTCCGGAACTCATCGGTCGTGCGTCCCGTCCCGCAGGTCGTGCCGATACATTCAGGCCCATATTGGTTGATCAGCCCTTTCATCTTGCCGGCGATTTCGTCCATGGCCTGTTCCCAGGAGATCTGAACCCACTTGTTTTCTCCCCGGGCCCCGGCACGCTTGAGGGGATAGTTCAGGCGCCCCGGATGGTAAAAATAGTCGGTAATGGCATTCGCCCGGGGGCAACTTCGGACAATCGTGGAGAAAAGTTCTCCCTTGGGAAAATCCATGTCCGGGCCGACACTGATCAGCCGACCGTCTTCAATTTCTACAGCCACCCGGCAGGCGGAATGGCACTGGATACACACCGCTTTCTTAATCTCTTTCATCATATCTCTCCTTTGGTTGATGGTTACAGCGTTGGGGAGTATTATTTCCCTTCTTTTCAACCGCATACCGAGCCTCTTTACCCCCCCGATCATTCATGAGGAAGGCAAGGGCTTGTTGTTCGCAAACGGGATTCATTTCGTTTATATCAAGACAAGTTTCATACCAGGCAGAAGTCTGTACGATTAAATTTTAATCTTATTAAAATCATCTTGTTAGAGATAGTGCAAGAAGTACGGTCCAATAATCTTTCGAATAATACACGATATATCGTGCATGCTACGGTATTTCGTGTATATCGAGCCGACGACGAATCCCGAGTTTTTTCATTTTCGAATCCAGTGTGGAGGGTTTGAGGCCTAAAATTTCGGCTGCCCCCTGTTTCCCCCGAATGCGTCCACCCGTTTTGGCGAGTACGTCCGAAATGTGCTGCCTCTCGATGTCTTCCAGGCTGGTCGAAATCGGGGACCTTTTTTCTGGGTTTTTATCCGGTAATTCGACCAGCAGTGTCCCTTGTTGGGACAGGATCATGGCCCGCTCAACCACATTGCGCAGTTCTCGGACGTTTCCCGGCCACACATAGGACTGTAGCGCCTCCATGGTTTTTTTGCTGATGGTCGTGATGTGTTTTCCCATGC
>CAYOYJ010000059.1:0-14122 GCA_964408155.1 uncultured Syntrophales bacterium | reverse complement strand
TTCCATGTTGGGTGTCCGGGCATACTGCAGGGGGGTTTTATCACCCAGTTCAGCCAGGGGATAATCCCCCATGCCGTCGCCTAATAACACAATATATTTCATAGTTTATATATCTCTTTTATACAAATCAGAGTTGATCATCCTCTACACGGATCAAAACCGTCCGGGCCAGAACGACATCCAACTGATCGATAGCCTGCAGGGCCTCACGGACATCCCGTTCCCGTGCCTTGTAGGTTGTCATGACCACCGGAACGGCGCCTTCTTTTGTCCTGCCCTTCTGGATCACTGTGGAAATACTGATGTTGCGATCACCCAGAATGCCGGAAATCTTGGACAGCACACCCGGTCGGTCCACTGCGGAGAAGCGGAAGTAATAATTGGATCGGACCTCATCAAAGGGCCGCAGTTTGATGTCCGTCATGTCGGCTTCATGAATCGATCGAGCCGGAACACGGCTGTTGATTCCTTTTCGGATATTACGTGCAATATCAACAAGATCGCTCATGACAGCCGAGGCCGTGGGCATCATTCCCGCCCCCTGACCATAGAGAAAGATTGATCCGGAAGCGCTACCCACCACATGGAAAGCGTTGAAATTCGCATTGACATTTGCCAAAAGATGGCGGAAAGGAATCATCGTCGGATGCACCCGGGCTTCGACAGCATCGCCTCGGTCAACGGCAATACCCAGCAGCTTGATCCGGTATCCCAGATCTTTTGCAAAAGCGATGTCCTGCTCGGTAATCCCCGTAATGCCCTCGACATAAATATCCTCAAGTTTCACGTTTTTTCCGTACGCCAAGGACACCAGGATCGCCAGTTTATGGGAGACATCAATTCCCTCGACGTCAAAAGTCGGATCGGCTTCGGCAAAGCCAAGACGCTGGGCCTCTTTTAAGACCACATCAAAACTTTCTCTGTCGTCGGTCATCTTCGTCAGGATGAAATTGGACGTGCCGTTCATAATGCCGAAGATGGATTCAATATGATTGGCGACGAGACTTTCCTTGAGGGTCTTGATGATCGGAATCGTTCCGCCCACGCTGGCTTCGAAACCGATGTCCACGCCGTTTTCTTCCGCCGCCCGAAACAGGTCGTTCCCGCGCGTCGCAATCAGGGCCTTATTGGCCGTCACCACATGTTTTTTTGCCTTGACAGCCCGCATCAGAAATGAATGGGCCGGTTCGTAGCCCCCCATCAGTTCGACGACAATATCGATATCCGGATCGTCGATCACGGCCATGGCGTCCGTCGTCAGGCAGTGCGGATCGAGGGTGACATTTCTGGGGGTTGTAATATCCAGATCCGCAACTTTTCTGAGGATAAGTCGGGACCCGACCCGTTTTTCAAGGAGGTCCTTTTTTTCCTGAAGCAGCTTCACCGCACCGCAACCAACGGTTCCGAAACCAATTAAGCCGATCGATATGTCATCCTTCATGGGTTTACTCCCATCTTCTCGCGTAGAGTCCAGCGACCGTGTTTCTCAATCACCACCTGACGTGCCTTACTGCCACAACTGATTGTACCTTGTTTACCCGTGTCCGCTTCCCAGTCCGGATCACGGCAAACACGCTCGGCTTCTATAACAGGTAGCCGTTTTTGTCAAAACAAATTCGCCCTGGGCGCTGCCTGAAAAAAAGCGCTTCCCTTGATTATCAGGCGGTTTTGGCGATCTCCAGCTTCCCCTGCCAGTGTCTTTTGAGCACATCCCGCAGATAAAAATGCTCCTCCTTTTCCAAGGCAGGATCTTCCTCGATCAGGTCGAAGGCGTCTCGTTTGGCTTCGCCCAGGATTTTCGTATCCCGGACAATACTGGCCACCCGGAAATCGGGTAAACCCGACTGTCGGGTACCCATGAACTCACCGGGTCCACGAATCGCCAGATCTTCTTCGGCGATTTTGAATCCGTCCTGGGAGTCGACCATGGCCTTGAGGCGCCGTCCGGCGTCTTCGGACCCCGTTTTCTGTGCCAGAAGGATACAGGTGGACGGGATATCGCTGCGCCCCACCCTGCCTCGTAACTGATGCAATTGGGACAGGCCGAACCGCTCGGCGTGCTCGATGATCATGAGCGACGCCTGGGGCACATCGATGCCGACCTCGATCACCGTCGTCGCCACCAGAATGCGGATCATGCCTGACAGAAACGCCGTCATGATTTCTTCTCGCTGGGCGGTCTTTAATTTACCGTGGATAAGACCGACCGACTCATCCGGGAAGATGTCCTGCTGGAGATGTTCCGCCATGCGGGTCGCATCCTTCAAATCCAGGGTTTCCGATTCCTCGACAAGAGGATATACGACAAATACCTGGTTGCCCCGGGCCAACTCCTTCCGCGCTGCTTCATAAACCCTCTCCCGCTGCTGCTCGTAGGCGATCTTCGTCTGGATGGGCTTTTTCCCCGGCGGCAACTCATCGATAACGGACACATCAAGATCGCCATAGATGGTCATGGCCAAGGTCCGAGGGATCGGAGTCGCCGTCATGACCAGAACATCCGGATTAAGCCCTTTCCCCCGAATGGACGCCCGCTGCACGACACCGAAACGATGCTGCTCATCGATGACCACCAGGCCCAGGTTAGCAAAATCCGTATCCTGCGAGATAAGGGCATGGGTACCGATCACGATTCGGGCGACACCAGTCCGGACGTCTTCCAGAAGAGCCCTTTTGTCCGCTGCGCCGAGACTGCCCGTGAGCAGGGATACTTTAACCCCCAACGTATCCGCCCAGGCACGGATGCTCCGATAATGCTGCTCTGCGAGGATTTCCGTCGGGACCATGATGGCCGCCTGGTAACCGTTGTCGCAGGCGGTTGTCATGGCCGCCATGGAGACGACGGTTTTCCCCGAACCGACGTCACCCTGGAGAAGCCGGTTCATGGGATAGCTCCGGGACATATCCGCCTCGATCTCGGCGATGACCCGTTTCTGGGCATCCGTCAGTTGATAGGGAAGCAAACTCAAGAAATGTCGTGTGACGCTTCCTCCCGTTTTAAAGGATATTCCGGGACGAAGAACGGTCCCCTTTTTCTTCACGGCCATGCCCAATTGGAAAAAGAAGAATTCATCATAGATGAGTCTCCGATGCGCTTCGGAGCGCAGGTCATTGAGGAGCCGCACATCCTCCTCCTGAGGGGGGAAATGCACGTCCCGGATTGCCCGGTGTATATCCGTCAGGTGACGTCTCCGGCAGATGCTTTCCGGAATCGGGCTCATCAGATTCGATGCGTAGTTTTCCACGACCTCCATCATGATCCGACGCAGGGTTTTCTGGTGGAGGCCTTCGGTCTCCGAATAGACGGGAACGATCCGCTTGAAATGAAGAAGGTCTTCCTCCTGTTCCCCTAACAGCTCAAAATCAGGATGGATCATGTTTTTTTCGACAGAGAACCGTGTCACTTCACCGGTCAGGATATATCGCCGTCCGGTTTTAAAAGTATTTTTCAGATAGGCGGTCTGTCCCCGGAACCACTTGGCCGTAAGCGTTCCCGTGCCGTCCTGAAAGGTCACCTCGAAAGTCCGCCTCCGACCGTACAGCTTCATTTCCACATGAACCGCCTCGCCGATAATGGTTTCCCGGCGTCCAACTTCTGCGTCCACAATCGGTTTAATAAACCGCCGGTCTTCATAACGATGCGGGAGAAAGTAGAGTAAATCCTCAACATTGCTTAGATTCTTTCTATCAAGCAATTGAGCCATACGAGGCCCAACCCCTTTCACATACTGCACAGGCAGGGCCAACCGTTTCAGATTACGTTCCATATCCTGTCGTTTCAGGCTGTATTCCAGCGTCGACACCTCCGCTTGTCCCTGGAAACGGCTTGTCAGGTGCGTCATCATTTCCTGGTGGAGATTCATCGCCTGTTCAACCCGCACTTTTTTTTCCTCCAGGGGCGCCAGATCGAAATCCTCAAAAAGGTTCTTCCATTTCATGAACAAACCGCCGATTTCCCGGTCGGGTGGGGAGTGCCCCCTCACCTGCAGAGCATGACTGAGTTGCGTCAGTAATTTTTCCATAAGCGTTTCGACATCACGCAGCAGGGAAAGGTGCCGAAATCCATCCCGACAGGCAAAGCGTAGGGGGCTCTCCATTTTCTCCAGGATTGCTCTGATGGTTTCCATTCTCTTTGGTTTAACTTCCGGGGAATATAATGATTACAGATACAAAGGTTCTTGTAGTTAACAGAATCAGTCTGACGCTGCAAGGAATGATTTGACAATTCGGGGAAGTTAAGTTAAAAAGCAACGTCGTTGGTTCACCTATCTTGGGAGATGGTATCCTGCCCTCTAAGAAAAAAGCCATCAGAGTACAGTCGGGAGCATTTTATGGAAGAAAAAACCACCTACAGCAGCGCCGGTGTGGATATTGATCGCGGCAATATGTTTCTCGATCGAATCAGACAGATGGTCAAATCCACAGCCCGCAAGGAGGTGATGGGCAATATCGGCGGCTTCGGCGGATTTTTCCATCTGGATACGCAAAAAATCAAAGACCCGATCCTGGTCTCCTCCACCGACGGCGTCGGGACGAAGTTGAAAATCGCCCAGATGATGGACAAGCATGATACCGTCGGCATCGATCTGGTCGCCATGTCCGTAAACGACGTCGTTGTCAACGGCGCCGAACCTCTGTTCTTTCTGGACTACATCGCCGCCGGTAAAATCAGCGTCGATAAGAGCGTCCAAATTGTTGAAGGCGTCGTCAAAGGCTGCAACGATGCCGGATGTGCCCTTATCGGCGGTGAAACTGCGGAAATGCCCGGTTTCTACAAAGACGACGAATACGATCTGGCCGGTTTCTGTGTCGGCGTGGTTGAGGCGGACCGCTTGATCGACGGTTCGGAAATCCGCGTCGGAGATCAAATCATCGGCATTGCATCCAGCGGTCTGCACAGCAACGGCTATTCCCTGGCCCGCAAGGTTTTTTTTGAACGGGCAGAGCTTACGGTGAACTCGCACGTCGAAGGCCTGGAAGGAACCGTCGGTGAAGAACTGCTCAAACCCACCCGCATCTACGTAAAATCCGTTTTAAACCTTTTGAAGAGTTTCGCTATCCGGGGGATCGTACATATTACCGGTGGTGGGTTCTTCGATAATATTCCACGGGTGATTCCCAAAGCCTGTATGGCTGTCATTAATCGCGGCGCTTGGGACATCCCCCCCATCTTCTCCGTGCTGCAGCGCCTGGGTAATGTTGATGAGGCGGAAATGTTCCGGGTTTTCAACATGGGAATCGGTATGACCCTTGTTGTACCGGAAAAGGACACCGAAGAAATTCTGGAGCGGCTGGTCCACCTGGATGAAAAGGCCTTTGTTATCGGCTATGTGGACAAGCGGGAGAACGACGCCCCCATGGTCGTCTTCAGCGATACGCCGTAACTTTTTGGATCAACACCAACGCGGCGGTTCCTTTTGCTGACTCGCATCACACATGCACGCTTTCTGTGGAGTTGAACAAGGAATTCCCTTATGTCAAAGAGGCTTCCCATCGGTGTTCTGGCATCAGGCAGCGGGTCCAACCTGCAGTCAATCATCGATCACATCGAACAGGGACGTTTGGACGCGGAGATCCGTGTGGTCATTTCCAATAATCCTGACGCCTACGCCTTAACCCGGGCAAAAAAACACGGCATTCCCTTTGTCATCGTCCGCCGCCAGGAATTTCCCGATCGTGAAACCTTCGACGGTCGAATGGCGGAAACCCTGGTATCCTTCGGCGTCGAACTGGTCGTTATGGCCGGTTTCATGCGGGTTCTTTCGCCTCAATTCTTGAAAGCTTTTCCCCAGCGGGTCGTCAATATTCACCCGGCGCTTTTACCCTCTTTTCCGGGGCTCCATGGACAGCAGCAGGCTTTCAACTACGGCGTTAAATTCTCCGGATGTACGGTCCATTTTGCCGACGACAGCGTCGATTCGGGGCCGATCATCATCCAGGCCGTTGTCCCCGTCCTGGAAACGGATACGGAAGACAGCCTGGCTGGAAGAATCCTCCGGGAAGAGCATCGTATCTACCCCCAGGCCATTCAATTCTATGCCGAGGGTCGTATCGTCATTCACAACCGGCAGGTGAAAATTAAAGGCTTACACGAATTTGACGTCCCTGCGATTCACAACCCTCCCCTTGAGGGCTTCTAAAATACGTAACAATATAATATATTTATATATTTTACAGAACCAAACCCTATATGAGACATATCGTCAACAAGATTTCCCCGGATAAACGGAGGCGCCTGCCATAGCAACTCAGCATCTTTTACAGGAGGATACAGGATGGTCGAAGATATTTTAAATTTCAACATCGAAAGCCTGGGAGAAAATACGATCCCCTCGCCGGTTGTGACCAATAAATTCACACCCGACAACAAACGGGTGCTCTTTAATATTGGTTTGGAGAGCTATAATGCCTTCACTACCGCCGATGGCCATCCTCTTTCTCTGGAAGTGGCCGGTCCACGGGAGAAGATCTTTTTCGATCCCGTAACCGCGAAAGCCGCCATCGCGACTTGCGGCGGTCTCTGCCCCGGAATCAACGACGTCATCCGGGCCATTGTCATGGGACTGCACCACCGGTACGGTGTGACGAATATCATCGGTATCCGTTACGGGTTCCAGGGCCTGATCCCGAAATACGGCCATGAAATCCGCACCCTGACCCCCGAAACGGTTCAGGATATTCATACCAGCGGAGGGAGTATTCTGGCCTCATCCCGTGGCAAACAGGATATCGGCGAAATGGTAACGGCCTTGAAACGGATGAACGTCGATATTTTTTTCTGCATCGGCGGCGACGGAACCATGCGGGCGGCCGGCCTGATCGCCGAAGAGATCCTGCGGAGAAAGTGGAATATCAGTGTGATCGGCATTCCCAAAACCATCGACAACGATTTGAATCTCATTGAAAAAACTTTTGGCTTCGATACGGCCATCTCAGAGGCAGTCAAGGCGATTCAATCGGCCCATGTCGAGGCCAAGGGCGCTCCCATGGGCATTGGACTGGTCAAACTCATGGGTCGGCAGTCCGGCCACATCGCTGTCGGCGCCGCTCTGGCCCAGAATGATGCGAATTTCGTTCTGATTCCCGAAGTCAACTTCGATCTTGAAGGCGAACAGGGCTTCCTTAAAGTGTTGGAAGATCGTCTCCGCAGGAGAAAACACTGCGTCATTTTGGTTGCAGAAGGGGCAGGACAGGAGCTGATGCGGAAGTCCGACACCCCCGTGGAAACGGATGCATCGGGGAATCTGCGCCTCCTGGATATCGGCACGTTTCTCAGATCCAGGATTGAAGAACACTTCAAAAAAATCGGTATGGAAATCAACTTGAAATACATCGATCCAAGCTACATGATCCGCAGCGTCCGGGCTAACGCCGGGGACAGCATTTACTGCGGGGCCCTTGGACTGTACGCGGTTCATGCGGGCATGGCCGGAAAAACAGGGATGCTCGTCGGATTGACGCGTGATGAATATGTGCATATTCCCATCCGGATGGTCACCTTCGGGAAAAAAGTTGATCCGGACGGCAACATCTGGCTGCGCGTTCTGGAATCGACGGGACAGCCAAATATGAAAAATGACGAATAAAATACTTGCAATTTCCCGCGCGATGCTTTAGAAAGCGACACACCGAATTGAACAGGAGTTATGACATGTCAAGAGTATGCAAAATATGCGGTAAGAAACCGACCGTTGGCAACAACGTAAGCCACGCGAACAATAAAACGAAGAGGATCTGGTATCCCAACCTGCAGAAGTTGCGCTGCATCGACAAGAAAACCGGTTCCGTTGAGAAAATCAAGGTTTGTACCCGTTGCCTCCGCTCCGGTTTCGTAACCAAGGCCCTATAAAATCCCGCAATAAGGGGATTCCCGTATCGTTTGGACGACCCCATGGAGATAATCCGCGGGGTCACCGATCAGCGACATGCCCTGATCCATTAAATCCCACATCCCCGAGCAAGCATCTTTATTCGCGTCGTTAAAGCCGAATATCCTGACATAGCGCCTCACCCGTTCGCCCCCTTCCACGAAGCGAACCATTCTTTCCGCTGTATAAAAAGCCATAGCCCGGCTCAGGGCTTCTTGAATCACCGGGCCCTCGATTCCAAAAAGCCAGGATAAGGTTCTCATAAATTCCGGCATATAAAGTCTGTCGGTCTTTTCCAGGGAATCCTGAAAGAGTTCTATCAGAGCAGCTCCCTCTCCTGCCTTCCGCAGATAGATGTCCATACTGAGTTCAATAATCATGTGGGACCGGTATGCGGCCTCGGCGCGATCAATGGGACAACCAAGGTTCGCACAATAATCCATGATTTGCGTGACAAGGGGTTGTCCCCGGACATAGGTGTAACCGGCGGCATCGGGATTAAATGCCGTGACTACTTCTTCGCAAATCTGCCCGTGATGAGCAATATCATCGGCCAGCAGATGGATTTGAACGTAGTGAGCTTTTCGGTATTCTCGGGGCACCTGTTTGAAGCGGGAAATCCTGTGGGTCATCGATGCGTGGACGCTGCGATGGATCGGCAGCAGGTCGGGACAGACGTTGTAGGCAAAAATGTCCTGTGTCGGGGCGTCCCTCCCTGAACGGGCAAGAAGCTCCTTTAATATCCAAGTATGCGTTAACATTAACATATGTCTTGATCCCCCGATTAACTTTATTTCAGTAAAATCGAACCAGGTATCGACAATGCAAATCCGGGTGAAATTTTATCCTTCGGGATTAGCAACTTCTGAGATGCGGAAGGTCTTTTTTAAGTCCTCCACCAGAAGCTCAAAATCACCCAGTTGATCTTCAATGATTGCAATGCGCAGACAGGCCATTTTCGGATCAATGGTGGTAACCGTCGCCATACCTTCATAACCTTCGATGACAAACTGTATGACGGCTATATCCTTTCGATTCACCTGATAATAACGTTTGATCATCGCCGGGGGGAAGGCTGCTTTCAACTCTCAAGGAACCTCTCTGCATATTCATTAACAATGAGCTGTAGCACTTTGAAAATCTTCCTGCAAGACGAAAAAAGCGGCTGGTATAACCAGCCGCTTTACAATCAATTCAAGTTAAAAAGCCTTTTGACCCTTTACGCCATAATGTCCATTTATCTTCTGTCCCACCTTCCGTCTCGCTTATGGTCCCATTGCCCGTAATTCCGATGACCGAATCGGCTGTTTTTATAATGACGGTCATGCTTATTGACGTGATAATTCGGACCGTAGGCATGCCATCGGTTATAAACCGGTACCGGTTTCACGAAGACCGGAGGAGGCGCATGATGTACGCGCGGTGCGTCAAATGTCACCACCGGGACAGGTAAACCCATAAAGAACCCGACCGATATGTCCCCCGCCCAGGTTACCTTCGGAAGCATGACCATCGCCCCCAGCATAGCCGCCACAAACATTGCCTTGTAAGTTTTCATGATATCTGTTCCTCCTTTTCTTTCATGGTTGATTTTTTTCTCTGCTTCCTTTGTCCCTGTATGATCAAATCCCATGCCACCATGAATCATCACAAATATTATCCTTATAAAACATGATGTTATATTGAGATGTCCTATGCAGGACAAGATTGGCATTATGGACACATGGCTATTAATTTCCCACCTGAACTGCGCCATGTGGATTGAAAATATACAGCAAAGGCGGCAAATCGATCCGACCCTCTTTGGATGTGAAAATAACGACGACGCAGAAGAACAGAGAAAAGAGCAAAGGCAGAAGGCTGTCAGATAAGAAATTGACGGATTTTTCTTTTAAGAATGGATATTTGGATTGTGTATTGTGTTCAAAAAAAGCACTCTAAGTCCACAACTCATCGTCGAGATGAAGATGCTGGGATCGTCTCATTAAATAAAAGTACACAAACGAGCAGGGGTTATTTGGGCGCTTTTTCGTCGAGAATTTTGCGGATTGTTTTCGCCAGATCACCCAAAATAACAGGTTTGCGAACGATGGCCCGGATTCCGATTTCGGATGCTTTTTCATCCAGACTCAACAGGCCAAACCCGGTACAGAGAATGATCGGGATGCCGGGTTTGATGGTGGAGATTTCTTTCGCCAACTGGTCCCCCGGCACCTGGGGCATTAGCATGTCCGTAATCACCAGATCAAATTTATCCGGATTCTCACGAAAGAGTTGCAGGGCCTCCCGACTGTTTGTTCGGGTGGTGACCTCATATCCCAGAGGCAGGAGCAACTCCCTCGCCATGACGACAAAGTCCCGTTCATCATCGACGAAGAGTATCCGCTCTTTTCCGCCGGACACCCGGACAAGAGCCTTTTCCCCCGTATCCTTTATTTTTTCGAGAACCGGCAGCAGGATCTCAAAGGTTGACCCCTTATCGATTTCACTGTTAACGGTAATCAGGCCGCCATGGCTTAGAACGATATCGTAAACAGCCGCAAAGGCTAATCCGAAAGCCTTATCCTGCTCCTGCACGATATAGGACGGGTCAAAAATATGCTCAATCATGTCGGCGGACATACCTGATCCGGTGTCGGCTACGGTAAGCTTCAAATAAGACCCCTCTTTGATGCCCTCCTGCACCAGCGCTGAATCCGCATCCGGCAGAACATCCTCCAGTTTGATCGCAATCAAGCCGCCTTTGCCGCGCATGGCAAACTCCGCGTTGGAGGACAGATTCATAATGATTTGGTGAATCATGGCCGGATCGGCCATTACCAGGGCATCGTTGAGGATGCTCAGCTTGATTTCAATTGTTGGAGGCAGGGAAACCTTCAGCAATTCCACCGTTTCCATGATGACCGTTCCGACCTGTACCGGACGATGGGTATTGGCAGTCTGGCGACTGAATTGATGAAGCTGTGCGATGAGATCCTTGGCTCTTTTTCCCGCCTTTAATGCCCTTTGAATATTACTGCCGAAGTCTTCGCCATCCTGCGCTTTTTTCCCAACAAGTTCGATATTTTCGAGAATCAGGCCAAGGAGATCGTTGAAATCATAGGCCACCTCGCTGATCAGGGGGCCGCTGGGATCAATCCCCAGGGGCTTAGTTGTTTGGGCTTGCAATGCCTTCCGTTCCTCCTCCGCCATCAGGAAGATGATCAAACCGGATCGGGTTCCCTTTTTCTTCACCGCGGCAATTTTTAACATAACGGAAACGGTGCTTCCATCCGGGGATACAAGATTACAGGGCGTCATGCCCGTTACTTCTCCCCTTGATGCCCGCCTGAAAACATCCGCCACCCGGGAATGATCCGCCGTGGCAACAATATCCAAAATTGTCTTTTCCCCTCCCGGATTCAGAGGACAGGAAACAGCCAAACAGGGTGCAAGGAGATCATCTTGCCGATAGCCGGTCAGGTTATAAAACCGTGGATTGGCCAAGAGAAAATGAAAATCCGGATCCAGAAAGGCGATCCCGGAGAGGCTCTCCCGGAAGACCAGTTTAAACCAATTTTCATCCACCACGTAAGTCTCCGTTGTCATATTTCGGAGTCCCCTCTTGACGGAGAAATTCCTGATCTAACCGCTGAAAAACCACGATGAAAACAAAGGTTCGGGACGGAAAGTCAGTCATTCCTATGATTATATAACTGGTAAGAAAGGTTAATTTTTGCCGCTTCGAGGATACGTGTTAATGTGTAAAATTATCAAATCAACAGTAATGGATAAACCGACTTCACTGAAATGAAACAGAATTTGGCCTTATTATAGGGGAGTTCTTCTGTTTGTCAAGGGCGCTTCTATTTACAAAAGGTCAGAGCCGTTCTGCGGCAAGATGACTTTGGTTATCCGTATCATAAAATAATCAAGTCTTGACTAGATGAGCACAATTTAATGTGCTAAAAATCTGGTCATGGCCCATAACCAAAATGGTTTTACGAAACGCCATATCGCCATGCTTTTTAGGACAAGACAACAGAAAGACACCTTTTCCTAATCTCCCATGGAATAACGATGTCCCCTGTGCGGTTCTTCATGGTTCCCCACTCACCAGTCGGCACTCGTCCAGTTCAATTTTTATCTATTGCTTTTCCCGTGTAAAGCAGCGAGGTCAACCACACAGAGATTTTATAATGGATCCTGCGGCATGTTTTTGTCCAGAGGTCTTTTAAAGGTATAATAAAAGGGGGCCTGGATCAAAACCTTGGAAACCTTATCCATACTGTCGCTCGGTATAGCAAAGGGCAAGGCAATCAGGGCGGAAACCAAACCCAGTGCGCAGGCCACGAGGCCGGCGGGGCGCAGAACAAGAACATCAATGATCACGGGAATGTCCTCTGCCTGGTCTTGCCTCGCCGCTACCGCTTCTTCCCTGGTCGAGGCGAAAGCCGCCGATCCACAGATCGACGTCAGCATCGCCACCGTCAGGAAAATCGCGATCATCTCTTTCATCCCTATCCTCCATGCCTTTACGGCTTTCATGCGTGCATGAAAGCATGGTTATTATAAACATTTAACGCATAGACTGATTCAATATCAACTGATGTCGGTAATCCGGTTGATCTTGCCGTCATGAAAGGTAAATTCCGAACGTCCCGTCAGCCGGAGCGTCTCCCCTTTTTTCATGCCGTTCGGCAGATCGGTCGCCAGAACACCCTCGAAATCCACTTCGATCAGCGCCTGGTTATCATGAAGCGCAAACCGGGTTAATGTCTGTTTCCTTAATGAAAACATATTATTGGAATGTTCCGCCAGGGTTCGCAAGGCGTTTATCCCGGATGTTTCGGCCGTCACTTCGCCTCCGGCAATGTTTCTGAACTCAACGGTCGGCTGCAGAAGCACCAGCATACCATCGACATCGGAGGCATTGTATGCTTGCAGGTAACGTTCGATCAGGGCGCGTTTCTCTTCAGGTTTCATCGATGTCCCCCCCTTCTATCGTCTCGAAAATGCCGTCACAGCTAGCCCAGTGGTCCCATGATCAAAGCCAGGGGCAGCGTGAGAATCAAACCGGAAATGTTCCGCCAGATCGAGGATGGATCGTTTTTCAGGCGGAGGCGAAAAGCCATAACGACGGCAACAGAAGCAGCAATTGGCGAAACAAAGACGATGGCCACCGCCAGAAGCCCCCGGTTTACACAACCAACCAGCGCAACCGGCGTGAAGTAGAACACCACAATCAAGATGGGCGCGACAGCCGGAAGGAGGATGTGTTTGATATATTCTTTCATGTCACGTTGATCCATGCCATGGATTTTACCCATTTTTTACACAAATAAGTAAAACTTCGCAGATCGGATGTCAATGATTATAAGGCTATCTTTATAATTGACACACCCGGCCGTCTTGCCTATAGTTCCGGAGTCAATGGAGTTACGGCTGCGCTGAACATCAATCCTTAATGGAAGCGATAACCAAGGCAAGTCATGCAGCGGGAAAGGGTCGTCATAACCGGGCTGGGAACAGTTAATGCGCTGGGGAAAAACACCGGCGATTTTGCCCGTGGCCTGAAAAACGGCATCTGCGGTATCGGACCCCTGACTCTGTTCGACACCTCCCGGTATCGAACCCACACCGGGGCCGAGATTAAAGACCTTGATCTCCGTGAAATGGTTCCCCCGCCCTTTTCCCGGAAACGCCTGTCACGGGCCGATGTCATGGGCATTGCTGCAGTCGTCGAGGCTCTTCGGGATGCCTCTCTGTTCCCTTTTCCTGAATCCATGGCCGAAGATACCGGTGTCATCCTCGGCGTCGGGTCCGGGGGAAAACTGGAGGCGGAATCCGTTTACCAGGATTACCTGAAAACCGGCGGCCGGTATGTCCATTTTTCCAGATTGGCCAGCCTTTGCCCGGCGACTTCGGCAGACCACATTACCACCGCCCTCAAAATTATGGGCCCGGAGACAACCTTCATGACCGCCTGCTCCTCCGGAGCGACTGCCGTCGGTTTCGCCCGAGATCTCATCGCGTGTGGAGCCGCCTCGGTCATGATCGCCGGGGGTGTGGAACCCCTCAGCCGGACCACTTACGCCACCTTCAATGCCCTCCAGGCCGTTGACCCCGAATATTGCAAACCATTCGACCGTAACCGGCAGGGACTCTCCCTGGGCGAAGCGTCGGCTTTTCTGATCCTTGAATCCCTTACGCACGCTCTGAAGCGGAATACCCGTATCTATGGTGAGGTACTGGGCTATGGCATTACCTGTGAC
>CAYOYJ010000058.1:0-14181 GCA_964408155.1 uncultured Syntrophales bacterium | reverse complement strand
TGATGAAAGCGCGGAGCGCCGACCCCTTCACTGGGGGGAAGGTAAACCCCGACAGCAAACGGCAAGGCGGCAATTTTTTTTGCACTTTCCCGATATGCAATAATTGTGCTTAAAAATCCCATAAATTCTCCTTATCAAAATGACCTTGTTCAAGGGTCATTAGTTTTTATACTCCGGGTAGTGAATAGATGAACGCCCGTCATTCCGTCAAAGACTTTGTCGTCATGTCGTGTCTGAGCCGCCAGGCGAAGAATCTAAGTCTTTTATCACACCGAATTCATTAGATTCTTCACTCCGTTCAGAATGACTACGAACGTAAATTCAGAATGACTACGAACGTAAATTCAGAATGACTACGAACGTAAATTGAGCATTTTGACACAGTCTCAAAAGACGGAATCCAGAATGAATTTGAACGGATACCGTATCAAGAGAGTGTGTCGCCATGTCATCCTGAGGCGTAAGCCGAAGGATCTCTTTCTCTTAACATGCCGTGATTATTAGATTCTTCGCTTCGATCAGAATGACAAAGAATGAATTGCATGTGTTATGAGACAGCCTCCAAGTCCGGTATGACATTTTTGATACTTACTTGCCGATGTAATAATATTGTCTTCTATCAGCACAACAGGATTTATTGCAAGCAAAGCCGATCGGATTATTTTAGGGTCGCAGAGTCACCCCAGCCTATCTGCCCACCTTAACCGGCAAGACAACAAAACGTATCGATTGGTCAAAGGGGTTTTTCAACATCACGAATTTTATGCTATGATCTCTCGCAAAAAACAGAGGAAGCCCTATGCGCCAGATAATCTGGAAGGATGAGTATTTAACGGGTGTGGAGGAAGTTGATCGTCAGCATAAGGAATTCGTGAAGCTTATCAACCGGCTGAATATCATTCACGACTGCGGGAACCATTCCGGATATGCGTTGAGGCTGTTGAATGAAGTCGGGAAATACGCGGATTATCACTTCACGAGCGAAGAAAATCTGATGGTTATCATAAAATATCCCGAACTGGAGGGTCAGGAAAAAGCGCATAAAGATCTTCTTGTCAGGTATCGGCAGTTGGTGGAAAGTTTCAAAAGTCAAAATGCCGGTATTGACGATATTATTCATTTTCTCGAAGCGTGGTTTACGGGGCACACTGTCCAAGTAGACAAAAAAATCGGCGAATTTCTGGCAAAAACCCCATCATCCTGACCGGCAGCATGAAGGGGGGCTCGGCCCCGGGCGATAAACGTGATAAACAGGGCGGACCAGGTTAAACAGTTGTGTTCATTGGGATATACATTGCATACAGGCCTGTTTTTCGTATTAAACGCCCCTTTTTACACCGGAAATCGTCCGTCTCACATGACAGGCAACCGCAAGGGTTGCCTTTACGTTTAATGAACGGACGGACAAGCGGCGGTTCAAGGCCCGTCCGTCGGCCGGATTCCCTCCTGTTTTGGAATGCTTTGCTTTGCTCCCGTCAGGAATTTAGCCTTGACAAACCCCACTCCTTGTGATTAAAAGTGCGGCTTAATAATTTGATGGGGCAGTAAAAATGAAATTAAATCTGACGGTAAAGAGCAATACGAAGAGAAAAAGAACGCACGGCTTTCTGGTGAGAATGGCGACCAAATCAGGGCGCCAGGTTTTGAATCGGCGGCGGGCGAAAGGCAGAAAAAGACTGGCCGTATAACCCCCCTGCCCTGATCTCACGACGGGCAAACTTCATTCGGGTTATAACCACATTGCCTTTATGGGTCCTGCAACCTTCCGGAAAACGGAGAAAATTCTCAAAAGAACAGATTATCTGGCCATTCAGCAGCGTGGCCTTCGGAGTTATACGAGAAACTTCGTTGTGGTGAAAAGAAGAAATAAAACAGGAGTAAATCGGCTGGGTATTTCAGTTTCCAAAAGGGCAGGCAGCGCAGTAAAACGGAATCGTCTCAAACGTTTGATCAGAGAGTTTTTTCGACTTCACAAAAACACGATCACCGGTTCCCAGGATTTCATCATCATCGCCAAAAAAGGAATCCCGCATACCCTGACCTACCGGGATGTCTGTCAGGAGCTGAAAGACCGGCTCAATACCGGAACAGATGATCAATCATGATGTTAATTCGATCCTGGGCAAACCGCTTATCGGTTTGATCAGGATTTATCAGCTTTTTCTTTCGCCGATCTTTCCCCAGAGCTGCCGTTTTTATCCATCCTGTTCCGAGTATATGATCACGGCCATCAGGATGTACGGACCTTTTGCCGGAACGCTTAAAGGCGGCGCCAGGTTACTCCGTTGTCACCCCTTTCATCCCGGCGGCTATGACCCTGTGAAGTAGACCTCTGATTGGAGATATCTTATGGAAAAAAGGACCCTTCTCGCCATCGCCCTTTCCGTTGTGGTGGTCTTCGCTTATCAATTCTTTTTCGCGCCGAAACCAACGCCAAGGCAGCCGGCCGCCCCCCCCGGCGCCATCGAAGCGCCCCGCCAACAGGCGAAAACACCCCAACCGGCGACCGATACCGCCGCAGCGCCCGCTCCGGCGGAGAAGAGCACCCGGACGGCCGTAGCCCAAAAGGCGGGCATGGAAAAAGACGTTACGGTCGACACACCCCTTTACCGGGCCGTTTTCACAACCCGGGGGGGAGCGCTCCGCTCCTTTCAGTTGAAACAGTTTAAGACAAAACTCGACAAAAATGCCGGACCGATCGAACTGGTCAATTCCACACCGAACATGCCGCTGCCGTTGTCCGTATCCTTTGTCGATTCCAGTATTCTGGCATCCGGCAGCGACTTATACGAGTCGGACCGCTCGTCCGTCACCTTAAGCAAAACCGATCGGAAAACAAGCCTGGCCTTCAGCCAGACCTATCCGGGTTCGGTGCGGATCGAGAAAATCTTTACCTTCAGCCCGAACGATTATGCCATCCGGATGGAGCTGAAGGTCCACAATCTCTCCCCGGCGACGATTCAGCAGAATGCCACCCTGACCTGGTTCCAGTATGACGATCCGGCCGTTAAGAAAGATAATTATGCCCACGATGGTCCCGTTTTCTACATGGACAAATCCGTTACCTTTACGAAACTGGCGGATCTGAAAGGCGATGAGCATCATGGCCCCGATATTTCTTGGTCCGGTTATGACAGCAAATACTTCATCGCCGCCATACTTCCCCAGAATCCGGCCCTCACGTCCCTGATCCTGAGCCGGGACCCGTATCATGTCGTTTCCGTGCAGTTGAAAGGACCCAAAAATATCATCCCGGCCGGCCAGAACGGCCTGTTCGCCTACACGCTCTACCTGGGTCCCAAGGATTACTCCATCATGAAGGGCTTGAATGTCGGCCTGGAAAACGCCATCGATTTCGGCTCCTGGGTCAAATGGCTGGCCATGCCGCTTCTGATCGTCCTGAAGTTCATCTACAAATTCGCGGGAAACTACGGCATCGCCATCATCATCCTGACGATCCTGATTAAGATCATCTTCTGGCCCCTGGGCAACAAGAGCTACAAATCCATGAAAGAAATGCAGAAACTGCAGCCCAAGATGCAGGAACTGCGGGAAAAATACAAGGACGACAAGCAGAAGCTCAGCCAGGAGACGATGGCCTTGTATAAAACGCACAAGGTGAACCCCCTGGGTGGATGTCTACCCATTCTCATCCAGATTCCCGTTTTCTTCGGCCTTTACAAGGTTCTCCTGTATGCGATCGAGCTGCGGCACTCACCGTTTTTCTTCTGGATTCAGGATTTGTCCGCCAAGGACCCCTATTACATCACACCGATTGTCATGGGGGCGACCATGTTCATCCAACAGAAAATGACCCCGACCATGGGTGATCCGATGCAGGCGAAAATCATGCTGCTGATGCCCGTCGTATTTACCTTCCTCTTCCTCAACTTCCCGTCGGGCCTTGTGCTGTACTGGCTTTTCAACAACATCATCAGCATCGGTCAGCAGGTTTACATCAACAAGCACGTCTAAACACGGGGTAAAAAATGATGCATTTGAAGGAATATGAAGGTAAATCCATCGACGAGGCCATCGAAAATGCCTGTAAGGCCTTAAACGTTCCCAGAGAGAAGCTGAAGATCGAAATTCTTTCCGAGGGATCGTCGGGGTTCTTCGGTCTGGGCTCGAAAAAAGCCCGGATTAAAGCCGCTCTGCTCACTTTAGAAACGGCAACCCGCAGCCGTGAATTTGAGACGGCGCCCGATACCCGTGATGAAAAACCCGCACCGATTGAAGCGCCGGGCGTGGGAATCATCGAGAAAAAACCGGCACCGGCGGAAGCCCCGCCAGAAATTTCGGCTGAGCAGGCCCGGGAAATCCTGGAAGGCATTCTGAAGCGCATGTCCCTGGAAGCGCCTGTCACTGTCGAAGAAACGGACGACCGGATCACCCTCAACATCCACGGCGACGGCGGCGGTCTGCTCATCGGCAAGCGCGGTAAAAACCTGGACGCCCTGCAGTACATCGTCAGCAAGGCGGTTAACCGCCGGGGCGAAACCCGGAAAATGGTTATCATCGATACGGAAACCTACCGCAAGCGCCGTGAAGAGTCCCTGGTGGCCATGGCGAAGGAACTCGGCGAAAAGGCCCGGCGCACCCAGAAGCCGATCACGGTGAGCCATATGAACGCCCACAACCGGCGGATCATTCACATGGCCCTGCAGAACGAGGAAGGTTTAACCACGAAAAGCCGCGGTGAAGGGGAATTCCGGAAGATTCTGATCCTGCCGGAGCGGAAATAAACGCGACCGAACGGGGAAGACCATGACCGATTCAGGCGACACCATAGCCGCCCCGGCCACACCTTGGGGATATGGGAGCATCGGCGTTATCCGCCTCAGCGGCCCCCGGTCCCTCGAAATCGCCCGTCTTATCTTCCGCACCTCCCGGCGCCGCGAACATTTTGTATCGCACAAGCTTTATCACGGCGATATCGTCTCGCCTGAAACGGGCGCCGTGCTCGACGAAGTGCTGCTTTGCTTCATGGCGAAACCGCACAGCTATACCGGCGAAGACACGGTGGAAATCAACTGCCACGGCGGGCCGCTGATCATCGAATCCATCCTGCATGCGGTGACTTTTCTCGGAGCAAGACTCGCCGAACCGGGCGAGTTCACCAAGCGGGCCTTCCTTAACAACCGCCTCGATCTTTCCCGTGCGGAAGCCGTTCTCGATATCATCCAGGCGAAAACGGAAAAGGGCCTCTCGGCGGCGGTAAACCGGCTCAAGGGGGCCCTGGCCGGGGAAACGGAAGCCATCCGCGACACCCTTCTGGACATCCTGGCCGTGCTGGAGGCGTCGATTGATTTCTCCGAGGAAGACATCCCGGAGACACAGCTCCCTCAGATTACGGCCAAACTGGAGGCCTGCCTGGGTCGCGTTTCCCATCTTTTGGCCACCTTCCGCAACGGCAGAATCGATCAGGAGGGTCTTCGCGTTTTGATTGTCGGAAAGCCGAACGCAGGCAAATCCAGTCTCCTGAATGCCCTGCTGGGTGCGGAGCGGGCCATTGTGACCCCCATCCCGGGAACCACTCGTGATTTCATTGAGGAATCGATCCGGATTGGCGGTATCCCGGTCGCCCTCATCGATACGGCGGGTATTCGGGAAGCCGCCGATATGATTGAAGAGCAGGGGATCGCCCGGGTCTGGCAGAAGCTACAGGATGCGGATGTGGTTTTGCTGGTTTTTGACGGCAGCCGTAATCTCGACACCGACGACCGCCTCATCCTGGAGAAGACGAAAAACAAAGAACGGGTGATCGTCGTTATCAATAAGGAGGATTTGCCCTTGCAGTGTGATATAACGGACCTGCTCAAGGAACGGCCCCTTTTGAAACCCATCCTCATTTCAGCGAAATTCAAAACGGGCCTTTCAAATTTGAAGGATGAAATGTCCCGTCTGGCGGCCACGCCGGAAGTCGCGGCCTGCGAGGACGTCCGTATCGCCAACGTCCGCCACTTCCGCGCCCTGTCCCTGGCTGCGGAATTTCTCACCGGGGGTCGGGACAACCTGCTGGCCGGTATGCCTCCGGAAATCGTCTCCGTCGATCTGCGGGACGCCCTCCGTCAACTCGACGAAATCGGGGGACGCACCCTGCCCGAAGCCATTCTGGACCGGATATTTTCCGCCTTCTGCATCGGAAAATAATCCGTCGGGTCATTTTTTCAGCAGGAGCCACAAGCCCCCATCCAGAATGATCTGACTGTGATCCCCCAGCCCCGCTTTTCCGATCATCTCCTTCAGGTCCTCAACCGTCACCCGTATTCGTCCCAAACGGTCGTTCAGCACCCGAGATTCTTCGGCGATTTCATCAATCGTCGCCTGGGGTGTATTTTTCCCGTACCCGCCGCCGATGAAACCGACGCCGCCCGTCCTCATGACACGGTAGATTTCCTGCAGGGCTTTTCCTTCCCTGTCCAGGAAAAAATAGGCTCCCCGGATAACAACCAGATCGAAGGCATGATCGTCATAACAAAGCGGAACAAGCGGGCTTTTTTCAAGCCGGATATCATGCCCCTCTTTGCTGCCGGACAACATCCTTTGCATGAGCGCAAAGACGTCTTCGTCCTCAACCGCGATGGCTGTCTTCAACGCCGGCTTCTTGTCCCAAAGCGCAAGCGATATGCCCCCGGAAAAGGGCCCCCATTCCAGGACATCGCCCTGGGCCCCGGCGTAATAACTTAAAATCTGATCCGCAAGATAAGGATAAACCTTTCCCCAGAGTTGATTGACTCGAGCCAGATCATGCATATCCATTTTCTCTTCCATGCCGATATCCTCCCTGAACCGCCGTTTCCCCGGACCGTTTTCTCTACCTGCCAAACCGACGCCACCGTGTTCATTTTTTCATCTTGCGCGATTTGTCAAGACTATTTTGTTGACACGGGAAACCCGTTCTCTTATAGTCCGTTACCCGTGCGAGGGGGACGCTTGAGTTTCTCAGCACCCTTGCCGGAAGAAATATTCCGTTAATACGGTTAATTAGGTTAACGATTGGTCCATGAGCAACAACGGCTTTGTCGATACGGTCAACCAACTGATCAGCAAAAACCTGCCCTTCGCCCTGTATTACGCCCCCGGAGAGGAAGAACCCGACCTGGTCGTGCAAACCCGGGGACCGCTGTTCACTGCGGATTGTTATGACGAACTCAATGAAATGTCAGGGTTTGTCTTCGCCCCCTTCACCATCAGCGCTCGCACGCCCCTGGTCGTCATCCGGCCCGATCTGCACGCCAAGGGTTTTGCCGCAATTTCCGCATTGAACATTGCAGAACGGGCCCCACAAGTCCCTGCCCTGCCGGAACAGGCAAATGATCTACCGAGGGAAATGAACAAGACGGAATACATTCGGATGGCGGAACCCCTGCTGCGCTTGATCCGGGAGGGGGAATGCGAAAAAGTCGTTCTGTCGCGCACCCTGCACGTTGATCTGACGGGCAGCGCGTCCCTGGGGGACCTGCTGCTGAAATTGAAAACCAGGCTGGACCGTGCTTTCGTCAACCTGGTGCATCTGCCGAAAATCGGCACCTGGATGGGAGCAACGCCCGAACTGCTGCTGAAAAAAAACCGGGAGCGTTTTTTTACGGTGTCCCTGGCGGGAACGTTGCCGGTGACCGGCGACCCTGCCGCACTCCTGTGGACGGACAAGGAAATCCGGGAGCAGGAAATCGTCACGGAATTCATCGAGATGCAATTACAGAATTTCGGCATCGCGGATTACAACAAGACGGGGCCTTTTACCTCTTTTGCCGGAAATGTGGCGCATTTGAAAACGGAATTCGATTTTCCGGATACCCAGGTTCACAACGATCTGGGACGCTTCATCACGGCCCTCCATCCGACTTCCGCCGTGTGCGGCAGTTCCCGGGAAAAAGCCAGGACCTACATCCTGACTCAGGAAACGCATGACCGCGAGTACTACTGCGGTTTCCTCGGGGAATGGAACCTGGCGGGCCGCCTGAACCTTTACGTCAATATCCGCTGCATGAAATTGCTTGATCGCCGGGCGTGTCTTTACGTGGGCGGCGGCATCACGGAAGACTCGGTCCTGGAAAACGAATGGGAAGAAACGAACCACAAGGCGAAAACGCTCTTGTCCGTCCTGATGTGATCGCTCCATGATTTCCAAGCAACGCAGCGCACAATACCTGGCAGCCACCCTCCTGAAAAAAGGCGTGATGGATATCGTCATTTCGCCGGGTTCCCGTAATGCGCCCCTGATCAATACCTTCACCGCCGCCGCCGGATTTCGCTGTCTGAATATTGTCGATGAACGCTCGGCCGCTTTTTTTGCCATGGGGATGGCGATGCAGCTCCGGCGCCCGGTGGCTCTGGTCTGTACCTCAGGCTCCGCCATCCTGAATTACGCGCCGGCTATTGTGGAAGCCTACTATCAGAAGATTCCCCTTCTGGTGCTGACGGCGGACCGCCCGGCGGCATGGATCGATCAGGGCGACGGTCAGACCATTCGGCAGGAAAACATTTACGCGAATTTCATCAAGGCGGCTTACAACCTGCCGGCCCGCATTGCAACCGATGAGGAGGTATGGTTTGTCGCCCGGCAGATCAACGAGGCCTGCCACCGCCTGCTCGATCCGGAACCGGGGCCGGTGCAAATCAATGTTCCTTTCAACGAACCGCTTTACGAACTGGTTGAGGACAGCCTGCCCGAAATTAAAAATATCGAGGTTCATCGGGCTGCAAAACGTCCTCCGGAGGACAGTATACAAAAGTGCGCGGAATTATGGAATAATTGCACCAGAATGATGATTCTGGCGGGCCAGTTGCCGCCGAATCCGGATTTAAATGTGATTCTGGAAAGCCTCGCGGACAATCCATCGGTCGCCGTCCTGTCGGAAACCCTTTCCAACCTGTCCGGCCGGCGGTTCAATACCTGCATCGACAACGCCCTGAGCGCCATGGAAGAGGAAGAGCCTTTCGCACCGGATCTCCTGATCACCCTGGGGGGGCAGATCGTTTCCAAGCGGATCAAAACCTTTTTAAGAAAATACCGGC
The DNA here is from genome assembly GCA_964408155.1 of uncultured Syntrophales bacterium. Classification (GTDB taxonomy): domain Bacteria; phylum Desulfobacterota; class Syntrophia; order Syntrophales; family JAAYKM01; genus JAAYKM01. The sequence goes on along the minus strand of CAYOYJ010000058.1, from coordinate 5,160 downwards.
CGGCAATGCACTGGCATTTCTCCCTGTCTTCCGAACACATGGACACGTACATGTCGCTGACGGATGTCTTTCCTGTCGATCCGGCTGTTTTTTTCCAGTCGCTGAAACCCTGCCTCGCCCCCGGAAAATCGGATTACGGGGAGAAATGGCGTCAACTGGATCGCATGACGCAGCAGCGGCAAACAGTTTATCTCGAGGGGTGCCCCTATTCCGACTTGAAGGCTTTCTCGTTGATCATTGGCATGTTACCGCAGGATTCCTGCCTGCATCTGTCCAACAGCACGCCGGTCCGTTACGCCCAGCTTTTTAAGTACCCTGTGCCCCTGACATTCATGTCGAACCGTGGCACGAGCGGGATTGACGGCGTTGTATCCACGGCCGCCGGTTTTGCCCTCACTTCGCCCAAAATCAACACGGTGATTACCGGCGACCTGGCCTTTTTCTACGATTCAAATGCGCTCTGGATTCGACATGCAACGCCGAACCTGCGCATCATCGTGATCAACAATCAGGGCGGAGGCATCTTCCGGATTATCGACGGCCCCTCTTCCATGCCGGCATTGAAAAGCCACTTCGAGGTCAGACATGACATGTCGGCCGAGCCCGTCGCACGGGCGTTTGGTCTGGATTGCCTTGTCGCGTCGACGGAAGAGGAATTGAAACAAGGATTACGCTGGCTCTATGATTCGGCTTTTCAGAAGCCGGCTGTTCTGGAAGTGAAAACACCGGCCGATGTAAACGCCGGGATACTCACGCAATACGTTCATGATCTCAAAGGATAAGCACACCATGACAAAGAAAAGAAACTGGAAAATCATTAAGGATTACGAGGAGATTCTCTTTGAACTCTGGGAAGGAATCGGCAAAATCACGATCAACCGTCCGCGCTACCGGAACGCCTTCACGCCGACCACGACCACCGAAATGAGCGACGCCCTGCGCATCTGCCGGGAAGACCGGCGCATCAATGTCGTCATCCTGACCGGGGCCGGCGACAAGGCCTTCTGCTCCGGAGGCGACCAGAATCTCAAGGGGGCCGGCGGCTATATCGGCAAGGACGGCATCCCCCGCTTGAACGTCCTGGATGTCCAGAAGCAGATCCGCTCCCTGCCGAAGCCGGTCATCGCCATGGTGAACGGCTTTGCCATCGGCGGCGGTCATGTCCTGCATGTGGTCTGTGATCTGACCATCGCCTCCGAAAACGCGATCTTCGGCCAGACCGGCCCCCGCGTGGGCAGCTTCGACGCCGGCCTGGGGTCCTCTTATCTGGCCAGCATCGTCGGTCAGAAGAAGGCGCGGGAAATCTGGTTTCTCTGCCGCCAGTATTCGGCGCAGGAAGCCCTGGATATGGGAATGGTCAACAAGGTGGTCCCCCCGGACATGCTGGAAGACGAGGTGGTGGACTGGGCGAAGACGATCATGAAACACAGCCCGCTGGCCCTGCGCATGTTGAAGCTCGGGTTGAACGCCGATCTCGACGGCCAGATCGGTCTTCAGGAGTTTGCCGGCAACGCCACGCTTCTTTATTATCTGATCGAGGAAGCGCAGGAGGGGAAAAACGCCTTTTTGGAAAAAAGAGACCCTGATTTCAAAAAGTATCCCAAGTTTCCCTGACCCGGATCACCAAAAGTAAGGAGAGCACGATCTTTTGAAACATTAAAAGAACGGCTCGAACACACGCGCTTTCCTTTTATCATTCTGTGAATATTTCACGGAATTTAACGATTTCTCTGTTCGACTTCACCCAACGAGCCGATATGCATTTCAAGCCAAAATCCAATCCTGGAGGCGATTGATGAAAAACTTCATGCTTTTAACCCTTTCCGTTTTTCTTTTTTCGTTTTTGACTTTCAAAGATGGCATGGTGTAAGGTTGTTGTGATTTTTGCGTGATTTAAATCGGATACAGACATCTGTTTAAGAATTTGATTTGTGGAGGTTAACTCATGAAAATTAAATCCATTATTATCATCCTCCTGGTTTTTCTTGCTTCCGTGGCTTTCGCCGGACCCTACGAAGAGGGTCAGGCCGCCATGGACAGCAAAGCCTTCAAAAAAGCAATCCTGCTTTTCGAATGGGACGCCAAAAAGGGCAACCCCCAATCCCAATATAAACTGGCCACAATCTACCACAACGGCCAAGGGGTCAAAAAAAACTTACCCAGGGCGGCCTACTGGTATGAAATGGCCGCTAAACAGGGACATCCGGAAGCGCAATATACCATCGCCTGCATGTACCAAAGCGGACAGGGCGTAGTCAAAGACGATAAACAGGCCAGGTCCTGGCTTGAACTGGCTTCAAAAAACGGCACGGCCGCCGCCCATTATGATTTGGGAATGATCTATCAAAAAGGCCGGGGCGTTCCCCGTGACTACAATCAAGCGCTGTACTACTATGAACTGGCCGCCAGACAGGGATATGCAAAAGCGCAAACGGCAATCGGTCTTCTTTACACGGACGGCCTCTGCAAAACCAAGGACTACAAACTGGCCGCCTCCTGGTTTGATCTCGCCGCCAGGCAGGGTGAACCCTCGGGACAGTTCAATCTGGGCGTGCTCAATGAAAAGGGTCTCGGTTTCCCGCAAAATTATCAGGAAGCGGCCCGCTGGTACAAACTTGCAGCCAAACAGGAATATGCAGACGCGCAGAATAATCTGGGCTTTTTATATTACAACGGCAAGGGCGTGGTGAAAGACCTGATCATTTCCTACGCACTTTTCAGCCTTGCCTACGATAACGGTAATTCCGACGCTTTTCAGAATTGCTACATCGCCGCCTCGGACCTGCCGCCCAAAAGTCACCAGAAAGCCAAGGCGCTGGCCGGCGACCGCCAGAAACTTTACGCGCTTATCGGTGAATAGCCTTCCTTTGCCCTGTTTCACCGACATCTCAGCTTGCAAGGCCGGAGCGCCACCCTGCTCCGGCTTTCCTTTTTAAATAACTTGCATTTTCAATCCGGTTTTGGATAGGGATATCACACCATCGATGGACGGAATCTCATGCTGAAAGCAGATTTTCAAAAGTATCTCCTAAAGTTCAAACTGCCGGCTGCCACCTCCCGTGGCACCTATATCCTGCGTGAAAGCTGGTTTATCCGGATTTACGATACCGACCCTTTACACGGTTTCGGTTTAGGCGAATGCGCACCGCTTCCGGATTTAAGTCCCGAATACGGCGATGATTATGAGGAAAAACTTCGTGAAATTTGCAGGGATATCAGTGAGTATGATCAATGGCCTTCCGACTGTCTCGCCGGTTATTCCTCCATTAAAATGGGTCTGGAAACGGCGCTCCGGGATTACCACGCTCAGGGCGGTAAGTTCTTTTTCGACACCGGATTTTGCCGTGGCGTGATGGGCATTCCCATTAACGGTTTGGTCTGGATGGGAACTCTTGATTTCATGCAGAATCAGATCCGGGAAAAAATCACTGCGGGCTATCGTTGCCTTAAGCTGAAAATCGGCGCGCTGGATTTTCAAGCGGAATGCGCTCTGATCCGCGAGATCAGGAATCAATATTCCCCGGATGATATGGAAATTCGTGTAGATGCCAACGGTGCCTTTTCCCCGGACGAGGCCCGGGGTAAGCTTGACGCTTTAGCCGGATTGGGACTCCATTCCATCGAGCAGCCCATCCATGCGGGCCAATGGAGAGAGATGGCTTCTTTGTGCAGGGAAAGCCCGATTCCGATTGCCCTGGACGAAGAACTGATCGGTATCGATAATCCGGCGGCAAGAAAGAGCCTGATCCATGAGATTCGGCCGTCCTATCTTGTTTTGAAGCCGTCTCTCCATGGCGGATTCAGCGGCTGTGAGGACTGGATTAAGCTTGCAGACCGGACCGGCACCGGCTGGTGGATCACATCGGCCCTGGAATCCAATATCGGCCTCAACGCCATTGCCCAATGGACTTCGACGCTGAACAATCCCCTTCCCCAGGGACTGGGCACGGGAGAACTTTTTGAAAACAACTTTCCCGCGCCCCTGTACATTCGTCATGCCCGGCTGTGGATGAACCGTAAAGGGAAATTTGATCTTTCCGGCTTGTACCATGGTTGACGGACTGCACCTCAACGGCACCTGGATGAACCGGCGGGCGCTCCTTGAACAGGCGCGGGCGAAATCGTCGGAACGGAACACCCCTGCATGGGAAATCGCCTTCTGGTGTTTTCTTTCCGCATGGTTTAACGACGAGAGCGTCATTTCCGTGCAATCTTCCGGCAGCACGGGGCCGCCGAAAACCCTGTTTCTCCCCAAACGATTTTTCCGGAACAGCGCCAGAATGACCTTGGATTTCCTCCGGATCAGGCCGGGTGATCGGGCGCTTTTGTGTCTATCGCCCCAGTATATTGCCGGCAAAATGATGATCGTCCGTGCTTTGATCGGCGGCTTGAATCTGACGGTCATTGCCCCGCAAGTTTTTGCCATCCTGAAACATAACGACGTGTGTGATTTCTCAGCCATGGTCCCCACACAGATTCAAAATCTTTTACAGACGCCGGAAGGCCGCCAGAAAATCCGGACCATCGGCACGCTTTTAATCGGCGGCAGTCCCCTTTCCCGGGAAATTGAGGAGCAGCTCCAGGACTTCAACAACCGGATTTATGCCACCTATGGGATGACGGAAACGGTTTCCCATATCGCCCTGCGGCGGCTCAACGGTCCGGTGCGCTCCCGCTGCTATCAAACCCTGGCGGGGGTTTCAATCCGTACCGATGGAAACGACTGCCTGGTCATCGACGCCCCTGCTTTATGTGATACGACGATTCATACCCGGGATCTGGTCAGGCTTGGCGGTCCTGATCAACTGGAAGTGATCGGACGCCTCGATCACGTGATCAACTCGGGAGGCATTAAATATTTTCCGGAAGCCATCGAGGAGAAACTTTCCCCGATCATCACCGACCGGTTTATCATCTCATCCTTACCCGATTCCGGACTGGGAGAAAAGATTATCCTGATTATCGAAGCGGATAACCCTCAACAATATCGGGACGAACAATTTGAAACGCGCTTGAAGGCGCTGCTGACTCCCTATGAAGTGCCCAAAATGGTTTTATTCCTGAAGAAATTTCCCGTCGTGGGCCATGACAAGCCGGCCCGCAAAACCATTGCCGAGGAAGCGCTCACACAACTTTTCGGATAGAACACGATGACGCGGC
>CAYOYJ010000057.1:0-14273 GCA_964408155.1 uncultured Syntrophales bacterium | reverse complement strand
CGTAAATAATGACGGATGCATCTTTATTGATGACAAAGTTGCGATAACCGATATTTTTCTGCGCTGTTTGTCTGGCGCGCTGGTCATCCGGTTTTTTGCCTTTCGTGGCCGCCGGCGAAGCGGTGCAAGGCATGGTGATGCAAAGAACGACCATCATCAGGATGAACTTTTTCAACATATTGACCCCCCCGTTTGAGTTTTTTACCCGCGTGCGTTCACGACGGCGGAATGCACGGTTAAATTATTTCGTCTCCGGTTCTTCAGGCAACTGCGCCCCGTGCCGGACGGCGACAATCCACACGGTATCCTCTTTGATGCGATAGAAAAAACGGTATGGTCTCACGATGACTTCACGGACAGGAAGTTCGGGAAACTCCGGGATGAACCTTCCGGATTCCGGGAATGCCGTCAGCCTGGAGAGTTTTTGCTCTGCCTTTCGGCGAAAGTCCGAGGCTGCCGTGGGATTATCCTTGAAGATATAGGCCGTTGCTTCAAGAAACTGACGGCGGCCTGTCGGTGTGAAAAGGATTCTCAAGGTTTTGATCCTGCAAGTAACCGGTCCGCTTCTTTTAACACCTCGTCCAGGTCATGGCCGATACCGGCTTCGATTTCCTTCTCGCCGCGTGCGAGCAAGCGCAGGATTTCCAGCTCGTGCTGGGCTTCTTCATAGGTCTCCATGCTGACCATGACGGCGGCCGCCCGGCCACGCTGCGTAATGAAAACCGGCTGTCCGGTGGTTGCCACCCCCTTGACGACCTCACTGGCATTTTGCCTCAGGTCGGAGATCGGAATAATCTTGGGTGCTTTTGACATTGGATGTACCTCCTATTGTATAGTTATTAGTACTACCAATGCGGAAAATCGTCAAGGATTGTGTTCGGGTTTTGCGGAGGCAGATTATCTTTACGGCAGTAAAATGCACGGATATTGTTGAATGGTCTGATCCCGCCGCTGACGGTCAAAACAACAAAACCAGAAGACAGGGACGCCTGCTCCCGGTTTTTATCATGGAGATATTAGCTTGAAGGAATAAGCTTGACGAACACCGACCGGGTGCGGGGACCGTCGAATTCGCAGAAAAACAGGGACTGCCAGGTGCCCAGGATGAGGTTCCCGTTTTCAAAAAAAACAGTCTGAGAAGCTCCCATAAGCGATGCCTTCACATGAGCGTCGGAATTGCCCTCGCTGTGGCGGTAATTGCCGTGGAGGGGAACCAGTCGTTCCAGGGTGGCGAGAATGTCCCGGGGGACATCGGGATCGGCGTTTTCGTTGATCGTGACCCCGGCCGTGGTGTGGGGGACATACACCCGGCAGACGCCGTTCTGGTAACCGGATTCTTTTAAAATAGACCGGACCTGGCTGGTGATATCGATCATCTGGCAGCGACTGCCGGTTTTGACCGTGAATTGCTTCAACATGGTTGTCCTCCCGATAAAAGAAACCTTAACCGGTTGTCATTCTGAACGAAGAATCTAATAAAAAATGAGATGATAACCGACCGGATTCTTCGTCTGACGGCTCCGAATGACATTATGCAAAGGTCTGTTTCTATTCCGGCATGACGGGAAAGGATTTGTGTAAGACGTCCGTCAATCAAACCAGTACCTGGACGTCAATCCAACTGTCCTTCAAAAGCACCCGTTCCCCTTCGGGAATTCTAATGATCGCCGTCGCTCCGGCCATGTTTTTCAGGCGGCTTTTGGAAGCAAGGGGCGTTACGGTCAATTTTCCATATACCTCCGCCAGTTTGGCATAGATGAACTGGGTCCAGCTCTTCTGGCCGCCGACCTCCTCCTGGAGAACAGCCCTGACGGTTGACAGAGGTGCGGGAGGATAGCCGGACATGGCCAAAATGGCCGGGAACGCGATCTGCAGAAACGCCATTTCGTTGGACGGAGGTCCTCCCGGCAGACAGAAAACCGGTTTGCCCTTCAGCAGGCCGAAGGCGACGGCCTTGCCGGGACCGATCCGGACCCGGTGATAATGGGGTTCCCATCCCAGCTCATCCAATACGCCCAGGGAATAGTCTTTGTCCCCTTCCCAGGCGCCGCCGATGGTCAGGAGGGCATCGCATTCCCGCAGCAGGGCGTCAACCGTTGCCCGAATCTGATCCGGCTCATCCTTGATCACCTTCATGACCACATCGACGCCCCGGAACCGGAGAAAACCGGATAACGTGACGAGATTACTGGCGAAAAGCGCACCGGACCGGAAGGGTTCACCGGGGGCGAGAATCTCGTCGCCCGTGGCGATGATGGCCACCCGGGGAAGCTTGTAAACCTTTACCGCATCGATTCCCGCCGCGGCGATGAGCCCCGCATGACCTGCCCGCAGAATTTCACCCCGCCGCACAATCTGTTCCCCCTCCATGACGTCGGTTCCCCGGGCAAGAACGTTTCGTCCCGGTTCCGAATCAGCCAGGATAACGATCCGGTCTCCACTTTCCCTGGTGAATTCCTGGGAGACGACGGCCTCTGCTCCTTCCGGCAGGGGCGCCCCGGTCAGGATTCGAAAGGCTTGTCCCTTTTCGAGCCGGCAGGAGGATTTTTCCCCCGCCGACACGGTGCCGACAATGGGGAGTATTACCGGTTGATCCTCGCTTGCCTGAGCCACGTCCTCCGAACAGATGGCGTAACCATCCTTGAGTGATGCCGTCAGGGAGGGGGAATTGATTTTCGAATAAATGTCATCCGCCGCGACCCGCTGTACGCATTCATGCACGGGCAAGACCTCCGTGGGCATCATGGGGACTTTATTGAGGGTTAATTCCAGTGCTTCGACCAGACCCAGCCATTGCTTTTCCATTTCCATCCTGCTTCCTTCCTTATTATATATCTTCCTGCAGTCGAGATGACCGTGGGGAAAAATATATTATCCCATTACCAGACCAGATCGATCTTTCCCTGCGGTGCAGCGACAATCTCTCCCACAATGGCGGCGTCCGCCAGGCCTTTTTCATGCAACTCCTTCAGCAGTCCGTCCGCCTCTTCCGGTCCGAGAACGATCAACAGTCCTCCCGCCGTTTGGGGGTCGAACAGAATGTCGATCATCCAATCGGGACAGGCCGGATCGATGTTGACCTGCTCCGCCCGGTGCCGCTTGTTTCTAATCGTGCCGGCAGGAATAATCATGTCGTCCAGGAGTTTTTTTAATTCAGGGAAATAGGGGACCGCCTGTGCCTCAATCCGCATGCCGATGTCCGCACCCTCGATCATTTCACAGCTATGTCCCAGGAAGCCGAAGCCCGTGACGTCCGTGCAGGCATGAACCGTCTGCATCTGTTCCAGCAGCTCCGCAGCTGTTTTGTTCAGGGTGGTCATGCAACGGGCGGATTTGTCCGCCAGCGATTGTTCGGCCACACCGGCCTTGACGGCGGTGCCGACAATCCCGGTTCCCAGGGGTTTGGTGAGGATCAGCCTGTCGCCGACGTTTCCGCCCCGGTTCAGAAGTACTTTGTCCGGGTGAATAACCCCTGTGACGGAAAGGCCGTATTTCAGTTCGTTGTCCTCGACGCTGTGCCCGCCGACGAGGAGCACCCCTGCCTCCTTCATCTTGTCCATGCCGCCCCGGAGCACATCCCGGAGAATGGAAAGAGGCATGGTCTTGATGGGAAAGCAGACGATATTCATGGCGGTAATCGGACGTCCGCCCATGGCATAGACGTCGCTTAAGGCATTGACGACGGCGATCTGGCCGAAGATGTAGGGATCATCCACGATGGGGGTGAAGAAATCGACGGTCTGGATAATGGCCAGGTCGTCCCGGAGGCGATATACCCCGGCATCTTCGGCGTGCTCCATGCCGACGATCAGATTCGGATCGGAGATAAACGGCAGATCCTTCAATGCCTCCTGCAGGTCACCCGGACCTATCTTGCAGGCTCAGCCGGCGCCGGTGACGGTTTCGGTCAGGCGGATCTTGGTGTCGTCGGCCATCGTGATTTCCTCGAATATCATATGATGGATTCATGTTCCCGTCCCGAACGGCGGAAGGGGAGTCCATGAAAGAATACCGTAAATTACCTATACAAAAAGGGACAAGAAGTCAAACGGATACCGGATTTCTCGAGATCGTTCATATGGATGATGATTCGATAGATACCATTTCACATTGCTCACTTGGCACGCTCCCCGGTTTACCTTGTCAAGGAAATAGATATCTGTTAAAAGCGGTCCCGGAATATACTTTGATTTGAATGGGTTAGTATATGACTGCGGCGCACAGTATTCATGCGGACATAATTGAGATCCTGCAGAAAGGTCGTGAAGGTACGGGCATCAACCGTGAAGAAGCCCTGAAGCTGATGCTGCTGCCGCTGCACGGTCCGGAAGTCTATCTGGCGATGGCGGCAGCCGACGGCCTTTCACGGGAACGATTCGGCGGCAAGGGTGAAAATCACTTTCACATCGGTCTCAATGTAGCGCCCTGTCCGATCAATTGCCGCTTTTGTTCTCTGGCGCAGAAAGCAGGTGTGTTCCGTGAAAGCACACCGTTCAATGAAGAACAGATCCTCGCCTGGGCCCGTCAGGGAGAAGCCCAGGGCGCCGACGCGCTCAATCTGATGACGACCGGTGATTTTCCTTTCGAACGTCTGCTGGAAATGGGTCGTTTGTTGAAGAAAGTCGTGCGTACGCCTCTGGTTGCCAATACGCGGGACCTTGATCGCAGGGAAGGCGAGGCCCTGCTGTCCGCCGGGTTTGTCGGCGCCTACCATGCCCTGCGGCTGGGAGAAGGCCATGATACGCCGATTTCCCCCCATCGGCGCATACAGACCCTGCAGGTACTAAAAGACGTCGGTCTGCTCTGGATGAACTGTATCGAGCCGGTCGGCCCGGAACACCATCCGGAGGAAATCGTCGAGTTGATGCTGCTGGCCCGTCGCTACGGCGCCGTCTACAGTGGTGTCATGCGCCGCATCAATTTTAAGGGATCACCCCTGGCCCAGTTCGGCATGATCAGCGAATGGGAAATGGCCCGGATGGTGGCCGTCTCACGCCTGGTGATGGGGGCTACGGTCAAAGCCCACTGTACACATGAGCCTAACAGCGCGGCCCTGATGGCGGGAGCAAATTTATTCTTCCCCGAAGTCGGGTCCAGCCCCCGTGATACCCAGGCGGATACGGGCAGGGGGCGCGGTACCGGCATCGGCATTTGCCGTGCCATGCAGCGGGACATGGAATGGAATCCGGATTTGGCGTCCAACTGTTTTCTTTGAAGAAGATGAAGAGATAACGGATCAGCGGGGTTTTACATGCTTTTCTTCAAGGCATGGCGGACTTCCGCTACCGTCCGATGAAAAAGTGGCTCTTCTCTCCAGCGTGCATCGCGCGGGCGGGTTGCCGGAACCGGGACAACAGCGGACAGCCCGGCCGGACGGGCGGACAGAATCAGAATTCGATCGGCCAGGAAAACGGCTTCATCAACATCGTGTGTTACAAAAACCACCGTCGGTCCATATTTCATCTGTACGGAGACAACCAGTTCCTGCATATCCTCACGAGTTTGCGCATCCAGTGCCCCGAACGGTTCATCCATCAGGAGCAGTCGCGGATGGTTGATGAGCAGCCGGGCGAGTGCTACGCGCTGTTTCATTCCTCCGGAGAGCCGGTGGGGTAGAAATTCTTCAAATCCCGGCAAATTGACCAGTTCCAGATAGGCACGGATATCGGGGAGGGATTTTTCACTCCGGCAGTGAGGGCCGAAGAGGATGTTGTCTTTGACCGTCAGCCAGGGGAAGAGCGAATCCTCCTGGAAAATCATCCCGTGTTCCGAGGAAGGACTTCCCACTTCCAGGCCGAAAACCGACACCCGGCCGGACGACTGCCGTTCGAACCCCGCCAGAATATTCAAGAGGGTGCTTTTCCCGCAGCCGCTGGGCCCGAGAATCACCACAAATTCCCCCGTTCCTGCGGAAAATGTCAGACGGTGGAGAACGGAAAGCGGCGCTTTTCCATCAGGGCCGTCCGAAAAATCCTTGGAAACTTCGTAAAACCGGATGGCTTGATCCGCCCCGTTCATAGGATTTCCTCCCTCCCGGTCCGGCCGGCATAGTGTCCCGGCAACCGCTGCAGAAGAAACTGCAGCAGCAGATCCGATATCCGGCCCAACAGGGCGATACAGATGATTCCGACCATGACGATGATGACATCACCCATCATGCGGGCATCCATGATCAGGGCGCCCAGCCCGGAATTGACCCCCGTCAGCTCACCCAGTACGACATACGCCCAGGAAATTCCCAGGGAGATACGTAAGCCGGTTTCAATGGAGGGGAACGCTCCCGGGAGGACCACCCGCATCAGGATCTGCTGTCTTGTGGCGCCCAGCATTTCCGCTGTTTGCACCCAGCGGGGAGAAATGTTCCGCGCCCCCTGGTAAGTACTGACGTAGGCGGGAAAAAAGGCCGCCAGGACAATGAGAAAAAGGCTGGTTGTGTTGCCGATGCCGAACCAGCTCATGGCCAGGGGGAGCCAGGCAATGCCGGGTACCGATCTCAACAGATGGATAAAAGGATCGATGACGGCGCAAATTCGTGAAGACCGGCCCGATAAGATTCCGGTCGGGATGCCGATCAGTGATGCAATGGCAAAGCCTGCCAGGACTCTTGACAACGATGCAGAGGCGTGACGGACAAAAGTGCCCGAATAAGGGGTATGATCGGCCTGAGTGCCAAAGATAAAGAGGAACAGGGTCTTCAATACATCCAGGGGCGCCGGGATCAGGTAGGGGGGAACCAGTCCGATAACGCTTACCGCTGACCACGCGAAGAGCATTGTTGCGGGCAGGACAGCGGCCCATAGGAAGGCTTGTCGTTTACTTCGGATTTTCATCATGCTGAATGGATTGCTGTGCCTCCTTCACAAATCGCGTGTCGATGAGCGCATCGATATCCGGCAACCGCTCGATGATCCCCAGTTCTTTCATGCGCAAGGCAAGGTTCTTTGTGTGAAGGATGAACGTCTTATCCATATCCCAGGACAGTTCAATATTCTTGGCTGCTCTTTCCAGTACCTGTGCATCGTAGCCGAAAGAACGCGATCGGCGCAGCCAGGCTTCAGGATGGAACTTCAGATATGCGGTTGCCCGGACGTGGGCGGTGACGAGTTCCTGAATCCTGTCGGGATTGTTCCTGATCATGTCCCGTGTGGTCAGCATTCCGGCATTGATCGTTCCGATGGAATCGCCGAAATACGGATAGGCCAGAATTCTTCCCGTGCCGTTTAAAAGGGCCATGGTCGGGTATGGCTCGCCGCTCAGAAAAGCGTCAATCTGACCGTGCGAAAGGGCCGTTACCATGTCGAAGAAATCGACCCGGATGAGTTGCACGTCTTTCCGGGTCAGACCTGCCCTGGCGAGGGTATCGAACAGCAGCACATGATGCATGGTGCCGGGTACGTAACCGACCCGTTTGCCCTTCAGGTCTCCCGTTTTTAAAATGTCGGATTTTTTGCCGACGACCAGGGCGGAACATTTCATGCAGAGCGACGAAACCACCACGACGGGTTCCCCTCTTGAGGCGGACAGAATAGCCTGCACCAGAGTGGTGCCCGTGAAATCAAGGCTGCCGGCAAGAAGCGCGTTTTTCTGATCACCGGGATTTGTAAACGGCCTGACTTCAACAGGGCGGTGCTTTGTGATGAAATCCTGATAAAAATAGGGCTGAATCGTCTGGGGTGTTTTCCACGTCCCGACCCTGATGCCATCTGCGGCGCGACTCATCCCGGCGGATAATAAAAAAGCAATAAAAACGAACTGTAATAACCATTGCTTTTGATTGAATATATTCATTCGTTCTCCCTTAAGAAGCCTTGAACTTATGGGCGCTGTCGGGTTTTGGTTTTCTTGGAAAAGCAAGGAATCAGGAACACCAAAACGATCAAGCCGAGGCCGATGATTAAACTCGGAGATACCTTGCCCCGGATCAGATCCAAAAGCGAACTCGAAAAGACGATGAAGGCGATGCAGGCGGGGAGCATGCAGATAAAGGTCGTGATGGCATAGTGGCTGAACTTGATCTTCGTCAGGCCAAAGGCACAGTTCAATAGATTGAAGGGAAAAGCCGGGATCAGCCTTGTGAAGGCGACGACTTTCCATCCCTGCCGTTCCACCTCTTCATCCAGGCGGCGCCACCTCGGACTTTGTAGTTTACCTGTCACCCAGTCCCGAGCGATGTAGCGGGCAACGAGAAAGGCCACGCATGCTCCCGCTGTGGCGCTGGTGATCGTGTACACAACGCCCCAGAACGGTCCGAAGAGAATGCCGCCAGCGATGGTAAGGGGCAAGCCGGGGAGCAGCAAGGCCGGCGCCAGCGTATAGATCAGCATGTAAATCGCCGGGGCCAGGACGCCGTAACCCTGGATAAGGGCGCGCAGTTTTTCCTGCTCCAGGTACTGCATGGCTCCTGTATAGCGGATCAGGAAAATCGCCGCGACCAGAATTCCTAAAACCACCAGACGCTTCAGAAGACCGCCTTTTTTCTTCTCTTCCACATTGAAGGTCCGCTCCCGGGTTACGGACGCATCGATTGTTTTTTTGAAGCGGTTCTTCAATTTCATCCGGTTCAGATAAGTAATCGGAGCTTTCGACACCTTTTCCTTACCGTCCAGTGTCGCCTTCGGATCGAACACGAAGTCCACGATATGGCTTGTCGGCGTTAATCTGTTCAGGTGGTTCGTGCATCCTGCGCAATATGTCAGCAATTTTCGCCCCTGGGCCTCTTCCTGGATTTTCTTCCCCCAGGTATGGGACAACTCTGGAGCCAGGCAGCCCACGCCGCCGCCTGCACCGCAGCAACTCGTCTTTTCCCGGCTATGGCGTAATTCTTCAACGGTCAATCCCCCGGCGGCGGTGAGTTTTCGGACAAAGTCATGAATATTCGGTACCTGCCGCAGGGGACAGGGGTCATGAATGGATACCGTCCGGTCCCATTTTTTATCGCCTGGCGTCAGATGTTCCGCCAGGACATCGTAGACGGAGACAACCGTCAGCTCCCCGCCGTACAGGTCAAACATCCGGTAGCAGTTAGGGCAGGCGACAATCACTTTTTTCACGCCCTGGTCGACGAGATATGTCTTCATCTCATCGAACATGGCATGGAAAAAAACGTCACGCCCGAGGTCATGGGAGATTTTCCCGCAGCAGTCAAGGACCACACCCAACCGGGGGATCCACTGTTTCATGGTTTCATAGAGCTTAAAGGTCTGTCCCGGACGTGTCCCCGGAAGAGCGCAGCCTGGAAAGAAGACCGTGTCGCAGCCGGCGGGCAGTCCGTACCAGGTGAAGCGCGGCGACAGGCCCTTCTTTTCGTAACCGAGCAGTCCCCCATGTTCCGCATAGGGCTGGGGATCGTGTCGCATCTTTTCCCGCCGCATTTCCAGGAACATCTCCGTCGGGTTGAGCTTCTCGGGGCAGACGGCGGCGCAGAGCCCGCACAGGCTGCATTCGAAGGCCATGGACAGACAGACCCTATCATCAGGATTGTAGGCGTCGGCAATCGCCTTGGGCGTGCCGTATTTTTTAAGAAATGCACACTCGTTTTGGCAGGACGGACAGTTGATGCAGCCTTCGGACACTTTTTGTATTCTTTTTACTAAAATTTCTTCCGCCGTAAGGGTGGGTGGCGGTTTTAATGATGTGTCTGGTATTGTCATCCTTGTCTCTCCACTGTCAGAAATTCAAAACCTCCTAAGCCGACCTTCATATCCGAATATGATCATGATTAAGGATGCGTCCAATAGTTTATTGGAATGGAAATACTTTTTTGATTCCTCAAAGTAATTCTATAACTACCGGCTTCTTAAAAGATTTTTGATGTTCTCATGTTCTTATGTTATGGTACCCGGCATGGCTTACGATACGTTCAAGAACATCACGATGCAGCAACTCGAGGCGCTGATCCAATTGGTCGATGCGGGCAGCTTCACCCGGGCGGCCGACAAGATGTTCCTCACCCAGCCCACCCTGACCAAGCACATCAAGAACCTGGAGGATGCGGTAGATACACTGATCATCAACCGGGCCAATAAGAGTCTGTCCCTGACCCCTGAGGGGCAGGTCCTCTACGGCTATGCGAAGAGGATGGTCCGCCTGCGGGATGAAGCGAAAGAAAAAATCCTCGAAATGCGGGAACATGAGGCCGGGCATATTTTCCTTTCCGCCAGCACAATCCCGGCGACTTATATTCTGCCTCGGCTTCTGGGCCGGATGAGAAAGCTTTATCCGGATATCCGTGTACATATGCAGACCTGCGACAGCGAGGAAAGCCAGCAGTTGATTGTCAACGGACAGGCCGAGATGGGGGTCATCGGCAAGGAACCTTATGACCGGCGGCTCTGCGCGGAAACCTTGTGGAAGGATGAACTGGCGCTTGTTGCTCCGGCGGATTATCCCGGCCTGAAACAGGATGGTCCTGTCTCCATGGAACAACTGATGAAGGAACCTTTTGTCGTGCGCGAGCGGGGCAGCGGGACAAGGGAAAACATCGAAAATTATTTACAGAAACAGTTTCGTCTTGCCTTTTCCGCGTTCAATGTCGTCGGAGAGATGGGCAGTTCCGAGGCGGTCAAGGAGGCGGTGATCGGCGGTTTGGGCCTTTCCATCATTTCTCTTTACGCGGTCGAACGGGAATTAAAACAAGGCGTTTTAACGGTCATCCCCCTGGCGGAGGGGAATATTACCCGTCATTTCTATTTGATCTATCGAAAACATCTTCATCTGCTGAACTACCACAAGCGTTTCCTGGAAATTCTGAAGAACTCCGTTTCTCTCTAAACCGTCATGCTCTGGGGGTGAAAATTCTCAGAATCGGCGGTAACTGCTGACTCAACCCGAGGGATTTTGCTTATCAGAGAAGAAAACTACAACCGAAACGCTGTGGCGGCGTCCGTCGGCAGATCGGTGATGGGCAGGCCCATGGCCAGGGCACGGCAGTAAACGCCGCAGACCTTCTCCAGCAACTCCGCGTTCAGGAGCGCTTCATCCATATTTCGGCCCAGAGCCAGGGCGCCGTGGTTCTGAATGATGTAGGCCCAGGCGCCGTTTTGCAGTTTTCCCGCTACGTTTTCCGCCAGTTCCCTGCTTCCTGACGGCGCGAAAGGCACGACATCGATCCGGGAGCCGAGTTTGAGGAGTACTTCTTCAAACAGGGCGGGTACGGGCCGGTTGAGAACGGAGAAGACACTGGCGTAACTCTGGTGGGTATGAACGATGGCCTTCGCCTCGGGACGGTTTCGATAGACGGCGATATGCATGGCGATTTCAATGGATGGTGTAAACGGCCCGGCAACCGGTCTTTCATCAAAGTCAACGATACAGATCTCTTCCGGAGAAAGTTCGTCATAGCGCTTTGAAGTCGGAGTAATGGCCAGCAGATCGCGGTTCCCGATACGCAGAGACACATTCCCCCCCGTGCCGCGACACGTCCCGAAAAACCCCTTTTCAGACAGCCATTTTCCGGCGGCGAGTACGGATTCTTGGTAAGGGATGTAAACGGATGCGTCATCCATGGTCGTATCCATTCTTTTGAGACATTTAGCTTCGATGATAACTCCGGATTGATTGGAATATTTATAACAGCATTAACCGGTCGGTGCAACGAAAGATTCCCGCCGGTAAAAATCTTGGTTGAAAGTAAATCACGGTACGATATAGTGACGGTAACTGATTACAAATGAGGTGTCGGAATAAGCCCATTTTTACCAACAGGTCCGAATAGAATGAAAATGAGTGCGGGGGCGGGTATCGATCATGCAAGAACCAGACAACGTGAATCATGACGCTGTAACAAATCAGACTCCGGAAAGCGCTTCGGGATATCGCACCGCCGTTTTCAACCGGGAAATGCGCGTCCCGGAAGACCTCCTGATCAACCTGAGTTACGACTATCTCCGTCGGGAACTTTGGGTTCCTCTGAGCGGGCAGGGGGGCGCGGTCTTGGTGGCCGTTGATGACCCGGCTAATATTCTGAAAAAGGACATGATCAAAAACCTCCTTCGGGCAAAATCCGTGGAGTATTGCCTGGCGGAAAAGGAAGAAATCCTCAAGTTTATCGATTATTTTTACGGCGTCGAATCGCTGTCGGATTCTTCCGGGAAAGAAGGAGCCGGCACCGCCGAAATGAGCGCCGACATCATCAGGCTGGTCGATGATCTGATCGAAGAAGCCTACAGCAGGCGCGCCTCGGATATTCATATTGAGCCGGATGTCAAAGATCGTCTGGTCAATATCCGGCTGCGGATCGACGGCGAGTGTATTCCCTATAAAACTTATCCCTACGAGTACCGGGCGCCGATTATTTCACGCGTTAAGATCATGTCCAATCTGGACATTACGGAAAAGCGGCTCCCCCAGGACGGCAAGATCATGTACAAGCGCCATGGGGGCGAGGAACTGGAGTTACGGGTGGCCACCATGCCTACCTACGGGTACACGGAAGACGTCGTTTTACGCATTCTGACCCGTGGGAAAATCATGAGTCTCGAAGAACTGAGCATGCCTGACGAGACCTATCAGCGGGTCAGTAAACTGATCACGAAACCCTACGGTCTGATCCTCCTCGTCGGACCGACCGGCTCGGGGAAAACGACAACGTGTCATGCGGTCCTGCAGGTTCTGAACAGACCCAACGTCAAGATCTGGACCGTTGAAGATCCTGTGGAGATCACCCAGAAGGGCATCCGGCAGGTTCAGGTGCACCACAAGATCGGCCTGGATTTCAGCAGCGCCATGCGATCATTTCTGCGATCCGACCCCGACATTATTATGGTCGGAGAAATGCGGGACTACGAAACGGCAAAAATGGGCGTTGAAGCCTCAACGACGGGACATCTGGTCCTGAGCACCCTCCATACCAACAACGCCCCGGAGACGATTGTTCGTCTCCTGGAAATCGGGATCGATCCTTTTGCCTTTTCCGACTCCCTGATCTGCGTTCTCGCCCAGCGTCTGGTCCGGGCCCTGTGCCCTCTGTGCAAGGAACCCTACCACCCGGGGCGGGAAGAATGCGAGGAACTGTTGCGTTACGGCGGGGAAAAGATCTTTCAAGATCTTGATGTGGTTTATGACCATCAGTTTACCCTTTATCGCCCTAAGGGTTGTCCGGAATGCAATGAAACAGGATACCGGGGCATGATGGGCCTGTTTGAATTGCTGGTTGCGACGGATACGATCAAGCAGATGATCATATCCCGGAAATCTATTGCCGCCATTCGCAAAGTGGCTATGGCCGAGGGCATGCAGACCCTTCTGCAGTGCGGTGTCGAAAAAATCATCCGTGGTGAAACGGATTTAATAGAGGTACTCAGTGTATGCATCAGGTGAAAATGTCTTTTGACGAACAAATCCGTCTGTCAAAGGAACGCCTCGCACAGGCGCAAAAAGTGGTGGTTTTGACCGGAGCAGGCATTTCCGCCGAAAGCGGCGTGCCGACTTTTCGCGGTGCCGACGGTATCTGGCAGCATTACCGGGCAACGGACCTGGCGACGCCGGAAGCATTTGACCGAGATCCTGAACTGGCCTGGTCTTTCTACAACTGGCGAAGGGAGTTAATCAGCAAGGTCACGGAAAACCGTGCGCATCAGGCCCTGGTGACGCTCGAACAAATTGTGCCGGACTTCACCCTGGTAACCCAAAATGTGGACGGTCTTCATCATCGGGCGGGTTCGATCAATATTATTGAAGTGCATGGCAATCTGTGGCGGGTGCAGTGTACGGAGTGCGCCCGGATCGTTGTGGATATGTCCGTCGATATGGGAAAACTGCCCCGGTGCCGGGAGTGCGGGGGGGTATTGCGGCCCGATGTGGTCTGGTTCGGGGAAAGCCTTGACGGCAGGCTCCTGAACCGGGCGGAAGACGCCGCCCGGACTTGCGATGTCATGCTGGTCATCGGCACCTCCGGGATCGTCTATCCCGTTGCTTTCCTGCCTGCGCTGGCCAAAGGCGGCGGCGCTTTTGTGGTCGAAATCAATATGGAAGAAACGGCCGTATCACCGGGACTGGATATGACCATTCTGGGTAAAGCGGGAGATATCGTGCCTCTTCTTGTGATGTAGCGCTGTGAACAGGACAAAACCACGTTTCATAAAAAAGCTGCACGCACTTACTTTTTCATTATGGATAGGTTTGTGCCTTATCGGTTGTTCGCATCCGGTGCTGCAATCGGACAAATCGGCGCCGCCGTCTAAAGCGGTGCAGACGGCCGTCAAACCGCTGCCTGAGACTGTCGTACCGGAACAACCGAAGCCGGAGCCGTCAGGACCCGCGATCTTGATGCCACC
>CAYOYJ010000056.1:0-14482 GCA_964408155.1 uncultured Syntrophales bacterium | reverse complement strand
CGAGGTGATGCAAAATGCGGCTTTTGACCGCTTTCTGGAAATTGGGACTGACGATGGGGAAATTGAGGTGTTTCATGACCTGAAAGCAGGGAAAAACGGCCGGATATCGGCCCGGCTGATAACCGTTGCCCCGTCGGGGAAAAGCGGAATCACGCGGGAGAAAATCCACGCCGTTGTCGATTTCGCCGGATCGGCAAAACCGATACCGGGATTCCCTTACGACATGGCAGCCTCCCTGGAAGGCATCGGCTTCGGGATTTCCGCCCAGCGCCTCTACGACGAGCTGGTACCCTTCGGCAACGCCTTCAGGAGTCTTCAGGGTGAGGTGATCCTGACCGAAAACGGCGGGATCGCCCCTGTTTTGGCGGCAACATATCCCGCGCCGACAAGCCCTCTGGGTTCCACCTTCCCCTTCGATGGGATAATGCATATCGCCTGCGCCTGGAGCCAGCGTTTTCACGGTATCGTCGCCTTCCCCGTCGGGTTTGATGAACGGGGGGTCCTGGAGCCAACCGTGCCGGGGGAAACGTATTTCTGTCGGGTCACGCCGATTCCTGCGGAAAAGGACGTCCTGTCGTTTGACATGGCGATTTATGACCGGACGGGAAATCTGCGGGAATTCATCCGGGGCGTCAAAATGAGAGATGTGTCGGGAGGCCAGATCAGGCCACCGCTATGGGTGCGCCATGACCACGGTGATCCCCTGGCGACGTTGCGGGCCAATTGCCGCGCCCTGGCGGTGGTGGAAGACGCCGCCGTTTTCGACTATGCCGACCGGGCTCTGACTCCGGTTGAAGCGGCGCGTTTCGCTAAAATGGGCAAGCGGCGGCAAAGAGGTTTTCTAACAGGCCGCCTGGCTCTCAAGGCCCTGGCGCGAAAACTGGCAAACGATGACCGTTTGACCCCGGCGCAAAACATTCATACCATCATGGAGGACCGAATCCGACCCTTCTGCCCCGATCTGACCGAGGGAACACCTGCTTTCTGTTCCCTTTCCCATGACCGGCGTTTCGCCGTGGCCGTCGGGAGCGACGAGAAAATCGGCGTCGATGTGGAAATCCTCTCCGAGCGGGCATTCAAAGCCCGGCATCTGTACATGAACGAAGAAGAACGCACCCTGTCCGATGCCTCTCCCCTGGGCCGTCTACCCGCGGCGATCCGGATCTGGTCCATTAAGGAAGGCGTAACCAAGGCCGTCAACATGCCCATCGGCGAGTCCTGGAAACAGGTCCAGGTCACAGACATCGGTCTCCATGAAAGCCGCCTGACCGTCGATAATCAAAATTTTTTGGCTTTTCATGACACCGTGCATGATCATGTCTTCACGCTCGTGAAAAGAGTATCATGAGATCGAAGCCGCACCCGGGAAGGAATAAAGCGAAATGATGAGGCTGATCGTATTTTTGGCGGGGGCTTACCTGGCGGGTTCCGTCAATTTCTCCATCCTCCTTTTTGCTGCTCTGGGGAAAGGAGACCCTCGCTCCCGCTTCAGCGGCAACGCCGGGGCAACCAACGTCTGGCGCCAGGCCTGTCTCGGCTGGGCCGCCCTGATTCTCCTGCTGGATTTGATCCGGGCGGCGGGCCTTGCCTTGATCGCTCTGCATTTTCTGCCCGACTGTCAGGTCCCCTGGTTGGGGCTGGCTCTGGTGTTAGGTAATCGTTACCCCTGTTTCCACGGTTTCCGGGGCGGCAAAGGCGTGGCCGCCTATCTCGGTTTTACCCTTCCTATTGCCCCTCTCGCGGCGGCGCTTTCAACCCTGGCCTGGGCGGGTGTCTATGGGTTGACCCGACTCCCGTTTATGGCCTCTTTTTTGATGATCGCTGTTCTTGCCGCAGGCACAATCATCACCTTTTCATATCAGGCGATCGCCACAATCGGCGTCATAGCAACTGCGCTTTTTATCTATTGCAATCACAGGCAAAACGTTCAACAAATATTTCGGAAAAAAACTGTTGGGTAAATCCGGGAAAAGGCTATTTCTCTCACACGGGCCTTCCAGTTTTTTTTTGACATAACCGGTCGTGCTTGCTATATATTCCGCGCCCGACATCGCTATGTTGATTTACAGGCTTTCTCCTTTTGTTCGGGATCTCGCGGAAGGTGTAATTTCCCTTTATGAAGAAAATACTTGTAATCTATTACAGCCAGACGGGACAGTTAAAACGGATATTGGATTCCCTGCTGCGCCCCTTGGCCGGAAATCCGGTGTTCTCGGTTGAATGCCTGGAGCTTGAACCGGCCGCGGCCTACCCCTTCCCGTGGACGAGAAACGCATTTCTGGAGGTCTTTCCCGAATCTGTACTGGAGAAACCGATCAGATTAAAACCATGGGCGGCTGAGCATCCCGGCGAGTACGATCTGGTGATTCTGGCGTTTCAGCCCTGGTACCTTTCGCCGTCGCTGCCGGTTACAGCGTTTCTGCAGAGTCCGGCGGCGGAAAGAATCATCCGGGGCGCCGACGTTCTGACCTTGATCGGCGCGCGCAACATGTGGGTCAAGTCCTTTGAGCGGGTGAAAGAGCGGCTGGAAACCCTCGGCGGCCGCCTCCGCGGCAATATCGTCCTGGTCGACCGGACGCCCAACCTTGTCAGCGTCGTGACCATCTGCTACTGGATGTTTACGGGAAAGAAAGACCGCTGCCTGGGCGTTTTTCCTCCTCCGGGGGTATCCGATGCCGATATTGCCGCCGCCGGAAAATTCGGAGAGGCCATCGGTTCGGCACTCACACAGGATTTGATTGGCGAGCTTGACGAGGCAGTACAAAAACTCGGGAGTACCCGGGCAAATGTTTCATTGGCGAGGCTGGAAAATCGTGCTAAGAAGATCTTTTTTCTCTGGGCAAATGCGATTACGAAGCGTCCCCGGATCAGGAAGCGGCTTCTGAATCTCTTTTTCGTGGAACTGATTCTGGCGCTGGCGATCATTTCTCCGGTAAATTCCCTGCTGGGACTCTTGTTCAACCAATTTCATAAACGAAGAAACAGGCATTGATGGCAGAAAAAGCGTTTATCACAAAATTGGCAAAGTTCTTACCAAACGAACCGGTTCCGAACGAGGATATGGAAAAAATTCTCGGCATCATCAACGGCAAACCATCGCGCAGCCGCCGGATCGTTTTAAGGCAGAATGGAATCAAAAACAGGCATTACGCCATCGACGGCAAGGGAAACCTGACCCACACCAACGCGGAGTTAACCGCATCGGCCGTCAGAGATCTGCTGAGCCCTTCCTTCGTTACCGATGACATCGAAGTGTTGTGCTGCGGCACATCCATCCCGGACCAGTTGCTCCCTTCCCATGCATCCATGGTGCAGGGTTGTCTGGGGTGTGCGAACGTCGAAATCATCTCAGCGGCCGGCGTCTGCTGCTCCGGTATGCATGCCATGAAGTACGGCGTGCTGTCGATTGTGAGCGGTAACAGCCATAATGCCGTCTGTACCGGATCGGAACTGGTCTCACCCCTTTTGCATGCACGTCATTTTGAAGGCGAGATGGCCCATCCCGACCGGCTGGAGGAGAATCCGATCCTGGCCTTCGAAAAGGACTTTCTCCGCTGGATGCTCTCCGACGGCGCCGGTGCCGCCCTGCTTAGAAACGTGCCCAACAGCGGAAGCGACATTTCCCTGCGGATCGACTGGATCGATACCTATTCCTTCGCCGGCAAGATCGATACCTGCATGTATGCCGGGGTAGACCGGAGTTCAACCGGCGACATGGTGAGCTGGAAATCGTTTTCTCCCGAGCAGTGGCTTATCAATTCGGTCTTTGCCATCAAACAGGATGTGGGCCTTTTGGACCGGCACATTGTCCGTCTGGCAACGGAAACCCTTGGCGCGTCTCTCAAAAAACACGGAGTACAGGCCGCCGAAATTGACTATTTTCTGCCCCATATCTCTTCGGAGTACTTCCGTAAACCCCTGGACCATGAAATGAAAAAACAGGGGATGCCAATCGCGCAGGGAAAGTGGTTTACCAATCTGTCCCGGGTGGGAAACATCGGCAGCGCGTCCATTTATCTGATGCTGGAAGAGTTGTTCTATTCCGGTAAGCTGGACAAAGGGATGAAAATCCTGGCCATGGTTCCGGAAAGCGCACGTTTTTCCTATGCTTTCATGCTTATGACGGTATGCTGACATGAAGCGGGAACAGGTTCCTCAGGACGATGAAAATCTTATGGAAGGGCGGACGCGGGAAGTCTGTTACGCTTTGGACGAAAAAGGCGACTACGTCCAGGTTCTGAGTTCAGGATGGGAACCTAAAAACGCGGCATTGCTGCAGGCATGGGAACAGATCAACGACGAGGCGAAGGAAGCCCTGACACGGATCAAGGCGGGAAAGGTCAGTCCCCTCGCCTTTTACATGGCCCAAGGCATGTTCGATGTTGCCCTTCTTTCCGACTACACCGATATCCCGAAACGAAAAATCAAGGCCCATCTGGATCCGGAAGCGTTTCGGCATCTGGATGAAACAACCCTTGGCAAATACGCGGAAGTGTTCAGTATATCCATAGAAGAACTGGCCAACGGGCCGAAGACGCCCGATGCTTTTCCCGGGGAGAAACAGCGCAAATCCATCCAGGATAATTCACGCGGAAACGGTGATGCATGACCATCCATTTCCTACACAGTCAGTCCGCCCACTGCGAAAACGGTTCCACGGCGAATCTGCTTCGCTATTACGGCGTGGACATCAATGAATCCCTGGCGTTCGGGATCGGTTCCGGTTTGTTTTTCGCCTACCTGCCCTTTGTCCGTATCAACCATATCCCCGTGACGTCATTTCGCCCCCTGCCCGGCATGATCTTCAAACGCACCGCCAAAACCCTCGGCATCAAGATCTTTCAGAAGAAATTCCGGGATAAGGTTGTGTCCATGGCAGCCCTTGATGCCGCCCTGGCTCAAAACATTCCCGTGGGACTTCAGGTCGGCGTGTTTCATCTGACTTATTCCCCCGGCCGTACCGTTTTCATTTCAACGCCCACAACCTGGTCGTTTACGGCAGGGAAGACGGGCGATATCTGATCAGCGATCCCGTCATGGAAACGGCGGTGTCGCTCAGTTATGATGAATTGATGCGGGTTCGCTGGGCACGGGGCATGTTCGAACCCCGGGGTCACATGTACTATCCCGTCAAAATTCCCGCGCAGATCGATTTATCGACCGCCGTCATCAAGGGCATCCGCCGGAACTGCCGTGAGATGCTGTCGATCCCGCTGCCCTTTTTCGGGATCCGGGGTATCCGGTATGTCGCCGGGCAGATCAAGACATGGCCGGAAAAACTGGGCGAAAAACAGGCCTCCCTTTACCTGGGGAATTTAATCCGGATGCAGGAGGAAATCGGAACCGGCGGCGGCGGTTTTCGTTTCATTTACGGCGCCTTTCTGCAGGAAGCCGCAAAGGTATTGAACAAACCGCGTCTCCGGGAACTCTCGCAGGAAATGACCGGCATCGGCGATCGCTGGCGGGAATTCGCCGCCATCGGCGGCCGGATCATCAAAAGGCGCAACAATGAGCAGGAAACGTTCGCGGCCATGTCCGCCATCCTGATGGAAATCGCGGACCGGGAACAGCATCTTTTTACCGAACTGAAAAAAGCCGTCTCATGAGCGCCGCTCCGATTATACAAGTATCCGAGCTGACGAAGGTTTATCGTGGTTCGTTGAAACCGGCCGTCAATCAGCTGAACTTTACCGTGCAGGAAGGGGAAATTTTTGGCCTTTTAGGACCAAACGGCGCGGGAAAGTCGACAACCCTCATGATGCTCTGCGGACTTTTAAAAATCGGCGCAGGCACAATCCAGGTTTTTGGGCTCGATGTCGACAAGGAAGGCGCCGAAATCCGCCGGCAGCTCGGTGTCGCCCCCCAGGATATCGCCCTCTTTCCCAATCTGACGGCGCGGGAAAACCTCGTCTATTTCTGCCGGATGTACGGTCTGAAGGGCCAAGTCACCCGTGATGTTGTGCATCGTTACCTCGAGGTGTTCGGGCTGCTCGACAAGGCAAACATGCGTGTTTCGCATTTTTCGGGAGGCATGAAAAGGCGTCTCAACCTGATCGCGGCCCTGCTGCACCATCCACGCCTTCTGGTGCTTGACGAGCCGACGACGGGGGTGGATGTACAATCCCGTAATATGATTCTAGATTATATGAAAAAATTGCGGACTGAAGGCGTGACCATTCTATATTCGTCGCACCTGCTTGAAGAAGCGGAGAAGCTCTGTTCGCGCTTTGCCATTATCGACGAAAGCCGTCTCATCGCAGCCGGAACGCTGGCCGAAATGCTGGCCGAAAACGGCGGCGGTGAAAACCTGGAACAGTTGTTTCTGCATCTCACAGGAAAGGGGATCCGCGATTGAAAGTCCTGGCGACCATCTGGAAAGAGTTTCTCCTCCTGGTCCGTGACCCGGGGGGGCTGGCCCTGAGCTTTATCATGCCCCTGGCGCTGGTCATCGTCATGGCCCTCATCCAGAACAACACGTTCCGGGAGTTCCAGGAAACCCGTATCGACGTCCTTTTTGTCGATGAGGATCGCGACGCCCTGAGCGGAAACATCGAGCATTCATTTCAAGCGTCCCCCAATATCCACCTTATCACGACGGAATCCGGGAAATCTCTAACCGGGGAGGCGGCGCGGCGACTCGTTCAACGCGGCGATTACCAGGCGGCACTAATTATTCCGCGCCAGGCCACACTCGCCCTGCGGGAAAAAACAAAACGCGCGGTGGACGAGCTTTTAGCCCACTACGGCTTCGGCCCCGCAACGCCGGCGAGTAACACCGCGGCCGTGGAATTACAGATTCTCTTCGATCCGGCTATTAAAGCGAACTACAAGCAGGCTCTGGCCAGCGCCGTCGAAAAGATGGTGACCGGTGTACAGGCGGAATGGCTGACCGATGCCATGCAGGAACACTTCGGCGGAATGGAATCCAAACAGAAGATTAAAATCGACCTTTCCCGGATGATTCATGTGAACCAGACAATCGCCACAGAAAACGATCAACCGGGCCTTGTCCTCAACGCCGTTCAACACAACGTTCCCGCCTGGTCGATGTTTGCCATGTTTTTTATCCTGTTTCCCCTGGCAGGCAACTTCATCAAGGAACGGGAAGAGGGGAGCATGCTGCGCCTACGTCTGATCTCGGGTTCCCAATTTCCAGTCATCTCCGGAAAATTTATCTTTTACCTGTTCGTCTGCCTGCTTCAGCTGGTGTCAATGATCGGTGTCGGTCTTTACATTATGCCTTTGATCGGCCTCAACAAACTGCTCCTGGGCACAAACGGTTTGGGCGTTGTCCTGACGGGCCTGGCCGTTGCCATGGCTGCAACGGGATACGGCCTGCTCATCGCCGTTTACTTCCGGACCCCCCAGCAGGCCCTGTCCTTCGGTTCCATTTCCGTCGTCATCCTGGCCGCCCTGGGCGGTGTCTGGGTGCCGACGTTTGCCATGCCCCAGGTCATGCAGAGTGTCAGTCCCTACTCACCACTGAACTGGGGGCTGGAGGCCTTTAACGATCTTTTCCTGCGTAATGCGTCCACGTCGGTCATTCTTCCCGATCTGGTCAAGCTGGTATTTTTTTCCCTTGTTACTTTAGCGGCAAGTGTCCTGATTCATAAATCCAGGACCGTTTCTTAACTCATAACCTTTCAACAGATGATAAACGATGCAACGCCAAACCATTGAAGAACTGATTCCCCATCTCAAAGTACAGATCCTTGAACGTCTGGTTATCGAGGGCATGGACCCCGAAGAGCTTGATGAAGATATGCCTCTGTTCGGTGAAGTGACCGGCCTGGATTCGATCGACGCCCTGGAACTGGTCGTCATGCTGGAAAAATGCTACGGTATCAAAATCACGGACGCCAAGGTGGCGCGGAAGATTCTCATGACCGTACGTACCATTGCCGAATACGTTTACGAGTACCGGGAAATATGAACCGGCGTATTTTTATTACCGGCTACGGCGTTGTCACGGCCATCGGCGGCAACGGACCGGAAAACTTTGCCTCACTCCGAAATCGGAAGTGTGGGTACGGCCGACTGGAGTTTCTGGAAACCCGGTATCGGGATGATATTTACTGCTGCGAAATCAAATTGTCGGACGAGGCATTGTGTCGCCGTGCCGGTGTTCCAAGCGGCTGCGGTTTTACCCGGACCACCCTTCTCGGATTGATCGCGATTCGTGAGGCCATCGCCGCCGCCGGGTTGACCGACCGGGAGGTAAGAAACGCGGGATTGGTTTCAGCCACAACCGCCGGCGGCATCCGCGAACTGGAGAAACATTTCTTTGAAAGACAGGATCTGCAGAGCAGCGGTGATTTTATGGCTTACCTGGACACGGTGGACCCCGGGGAACACATGGAACGTCTGGCGGATATCCTGGGAATAAAAAGGTACCTCGCCACGGTCAGCACGGCCTGTTCTTCATCGGCCAATGCTCTGCTTTTCGGCGCCCGGCTTATTAAAACGGGTTTAACGGATTGCGTGATCTGTGGAGGCGCCGAGGCTTTAGCCAAGATCACCATCAACGGGTTCAATGCCCTCATGATTCTGGACCGCGAACACTGCAAACCTTTTGACCAGAACCGCTGCGGCCTCAATCTTGGGGAAGGCGCCGCCTACCTTGTTCTCGAAGCGGAAGAATCGCTGAAACGTTCCGGCAAAAAACCGATTGCCGAACTGACCGGTTACGCCAACTTCAACGATGCGTTCCATCAGACCGCCTCTTCCCCGGAAGGCGCGGGCGCCCTCAAAGCGATGCGAAAAGCCCTGAACATGGCGGGGATAAATCCTTCCGACGTTGACTACATCAACGCCCACGGCACCGGAACGGAAAATAACGATCTCTCGGAGGGATTGGCTCTTGAAACGCTGTTTGGCGTCAACGTGCCTCCTTTCAGTTCCACCAAACCCTACACGGGCCATACCACCTCTGCCGCCGGAAGCGTCGAGGCAGCCTTTTGCCTGATGGCCTTTGAAAACGACGTCATTTACCCAAATATCAACTTCAAGCAGCCGATGGAAGAACTAAACATTCGCCCCACAACAGAACTTAAAACAAAGGCGAACCTCAAAAACATCCTGACCAACTCCCTTGGTTTTGGCGGCAGCGCGACGTCACTGCTCTTTGCAAAATGTTGATCGATCAAACCATGGCCGGATGCCATATTAACGGCGCAGGCGTCATCTCCCCACAGAAGACCTATGACAACAGAGATTTTCTCTCAGAGTTGACCCGCTATGATGATAATATCCTGACCTGCATTCTGCCCGATTTCAAGGACTACCTGAATCCGTTTCAAATGAGACGATTGAGCCGGATGCTGCGCATGGGGCTCTCCGCCGCCACGATCAGTCTCCGCGAAGCCGGGCTGAAGAAGCCAGATGCCATCATTACCGCCACGGGCTTCGGATTTCAGTGGGACATGGGCAAATTTCTGACGGAGATTCTGGAACAGCAGGAGCAGCAGCTCACCCCCACCTATTTCATGCAGAGCACGCACAATGCCCTGTCCGGTCTTATCGCCCTGTTCTTCAAATGCATGGGGTACAACAGCACCTACACCAGCCGGGGCTTCGCTTTTGAAACGGCTCTCCACGATGCCCTGCTGCTTTTACAGGAAAAGGAGGCGGAGCATGTCCTGGTCGGCTCCTTCGATGAGGTTTACCACGTACAATACACAGACTATGTCAGACTGGGCTATCTAAAACGAGAAAAGATAAACAATTTCAGAGTGTTTGAATCAGAGACGGAAGGCACCCTGCAGGGGGAGGGAATGGCCTTTTTCATCATGTCAGACCAGAAAAAGCCGCAAAGCTGGTGCCGTCTGAAAAACCTGCACATGGTTTACCGACCCGCCGATTACGACGGCTTAGCTGCGGAATTGATTGAATTTTTAAATGAAAACGGCGTGGCAGCAAGAGATGTCGATGTCCTGGTCAACGGCGTCAGTGGTGATGTTGTCCGGGATCGATGGAATCTTGACCTTCAGAATCATTACTTCGACCATGCGACTGCCGTGCGATTCAAGCACTTGACCGGTGAATACGACACGGCGTCGTCTTTCGGTCTGTGGCTTGGGGCTAAAATCCTGAAAACTCAGACGGTTCCCGAAGCCGTCCTGGCCTCTCCCGTCTCAACCCATGGTTCCTTAAAAACCGCTCTCGTGTGTAACCACTATCTGGGGAAATATTATTCCTTCTTCCTGATGAGCCGGGAATAAAAAAGCCAAGGGCTCCGTTGCTCCTTGGCTTTTTTGTACATCAAGTGGGAGATTTAGATGTACTTACCCAGTATGTAATCCTGGAGGTTTTCGATAATGCTGTCCTGTTTTAAAATAACCGACTTGACGATATTGCCGATCGACATGACGCCGACCAAGCGATCATTTTCAAAAACGGGTAGATGGCGGACTCTTTTTTCCGTCATCAGCATCAGACATTTTTCAATTGCCGTATCCGACGGTACACCGTACAGGTCGGATGTCATAATATCCTTAACAATCGTATCCCGGGATGATCTACCCTTGAGCACCAGTCTGCGGGCAACATCTCTTTCGGCGATAATGCCGACCAGTTTTCCACCGTCGATCACCAGCAACGCCCCTACGTTCTTCTCATCCATCATGCTGACGGCTTCAAACACCGAGGCACTGGAGGAAATCGACCATATCTGACTGTTTCCTTTTGCTTCTAAAACATCCTTAACTGTTTTCATGCGCTGATCCTTTCTTATGAATATAATATAGTTATATGCTATTCATGACATTAATCTGACTATTTGATGACTGGTGAAATATTATAAAAACAAATCATTTAATACAAGCGATTTTTTCCGCAACGCGCGATAAAAAAGGCGGACATGAAGTCCGCCTTTTTTACAAATGGAAAATTATGTTTGCCTATCATACTGCAGACTTCTGTGATTAAAAAACCTCCGGATAGCCGATTTCCATAAATACATTCTCCAGCCGGGTTTTATGGCCCAACT
Organism: uncultured Syntrophales bacterium; assembly: GCA_964408155.1. Taxonomy (GTDB): domain Bacteria; phylum Desulfobacterota; class Syntrophia; order Syntrophales; family JAAYKM01; genus JAAYKM01. Next base: position 3,495 of record CAYOYJ010000056.1, on the reverse strand, counting down.
CCATCCCTGCCAGATATTCGAACTGACTTTTCACATCCTCATCTTCACTGGCAGCGGCCATACTCCGGTAAAATCTGACGGCCTCTTCTTCTTTTTTCATGGCCAAGGCAATCGCGTCGGCGGGCTTCATGCTGATATCGAACTTCGGCAGCTCCGTGGCTTCGGCAATTTTATAATCCTGCAAGGGAATATTGATTTTCGTCAACAGAACCGGGTCACTTTTGAACCGGGTAAGAAGTTCCTTGTGACCCAACTCTTCCCGTGCCAATTCCGTAAAGGTCTTTTTCACATCCGGATTGTTAACTTTTTGACTGACGGCCAGATAAAATTCATAGGCCTCTATTTCTCTTTCAATGGCATCAGAAAAGATCTGATCAAATCGTGTTTTATCCATATTCATTGTCCTTTCCTCATGACATGCGAAATAAGCTGATGGATAGCCCTGTATTTTCGCCGCCCACGCAATGGATGGCGAATGTTTAAGGCCTGGCCTGTCTCGGCGCCCAACTGACCGGCTCCACGCCATCCGCCACTTTTTCAATCTTAATGGCGCATACTTTATATTCTGCGGTTTCAGTAACGGGATCAAAACGATCAATCGTCAGCGTGTTCGCGCATGCTTCCACGAAATGGAATGCACACCAGCATACGCCGGGGGCAGAACGGTCCGTAACCCACGCTTTCAGGGTGATTTCGCCGCGCCTGCTTGTTGCCTTGATAACATCACCGGTCTTGATGCCGAGTCTTTCCGCATCCACAGGGCTGATTTCCATCAACTCCTCAGGGAAAAGCTCTTCCAGTCCGACGGAGTTCCGGGTTTGGGTTGCCGAATGGTAATGCCACAGACGGCGGCCGGTGGACAAGTAAAACGGATACTCGGCATCGGGCATTTCTGCCGGCGGAATGTGCACAGTGTGATGGAACAATCCCCGCCCGCGGGTGAAATTACCCGAAGTATGGAGCAGGGGCGTGCCGGGATGCTCCAGGGTCGGACAGGGCCACTGCAGACCGATGTCTTCGATGCGTTCATAGGTGATTCCTGCATACGAAGTGGACGCTCTCCTCATGTCTTCAAAGACGGCTTCCGCCGAGGTAAAACCGAGGTCGTAGCCATTGATCCGCTTTGCCAATTCCTGCAGGAACCACCAATGTGGTCGGACATCTCCGGGCGGTTCCAGAACTTTGCGGATCCGCTGGACCCGGCGTTCTGTGTTGGTGAAGGTGCCATCCGCCTCGCCCCAGGCGCAATCCGGCAGAATGACATCCGCATAGGGTGTGGTGAGGTTCGGGAAAATATCGACACAGATGAAAAACTCCAGTGCTTCTATCTCCTTGATGGTATTGGCCATGTGGGGGTCGGTCTGCACCGGGTTATCTCCGATACAGTAAAGTATCTTGGTTGCGCCGCTCAAGGCGTTGTGCAGCATCGTCGGCTTCTTATAACCGGGCTTTTCGGACAGCCCCGTGACGCCCCAGGCTTGCGCGAATTTTTCCCTGACCGCCGGGTTATCCACGGCCTGATAGGTCTGGTAGACATTCGGCAGTGCCCCCATGTCGCAGGCCCCCTGAACGTTGTTCTGACCACGTAAGGGATTGAGGCCGCCGGCATAGGAGCCGATGTTTCCCAAAATCATCTGTAGATTGGCCAGGGTTTTCACGTTGTCGGTGCCGCAGATATGCTCCGTAATGCCGAGGGTGTAAACAACACTGGCGACCTCGGCTTCGCCGAGGATCTTCGCCACCTGTTTCATGGTCTCCACGGGAACGCCGCAAATTTCGGAGGCTTTTTCCACCGGGTAATCCTTGACCCATTCGCGCATATCATCAGGGTTTTCCGTATGTTCCGCCAAAAATTCCTTGTCCTCCCAGCCATTCTTAAAGATTTCGTTCATCAATCCGTTGATGTACGCGATATCCGTCCCCGGTTTGTGTTGCACATAAAAAGTGGCCCATTCGGTCAGGTCGATCCGGCGAGGATCGTTCACTATAAGGATCGCCCCTTTCTTCACCGCCCGTTTGATATAATAGGAAATGACGGGGTGTGCTTCCGTCGTGTTCGAACCAATCACAAAAATCACCTTGGCGTCTTCCAGTTCGCGAATGGAATTCGTCATGGCGCCGCTGCCAAATGCTGCCGCCAGACCGGCGACGGTGGGAGCGTGTCAAGTACGGGCGCAATGATCGACATTGTTGGTCTTCATCACGGCCCGGGTAAATTTTGCGATGGCATAATTGATTTCGTTCGACACACGTCCGGAACCAAACGCCGAAAAGACATCGGGGCCGTCCCGGTCGATGATGGTCTTTATCCGGTCTGCCGTGTAATCCAGGGCCTCGTCCCAAGAAACCGGGACATGCTTCCCGTTCTTCTTGATCATGGGCTGGGTCAGTCTATCCGGGCTGGAGGGGAATTCATAACCATAGCGTCCTTTGACACAGAGCATGCCGTCGTTGGGAGGTACTTCACGCCCAGTGACCTTCACAATACGATTATCCGCACGGTTCACATGAACCGTCACCTGACAGCCGACACCACAGTAAGGACAGGTCGTATTGTATTTTTCAAGTTCCCAGGGCCTCCCACCGCCGTGGGCTTTTTTGTCGGTAATCGCGCCGACGGGGCAGATCTGGGCACATTCACCACACTGGACGCATTTGGAATCGCCCATGGGTAAATTGTAATCACAGGCAACCTGCATATGGGTTCCCCGATGGGCAAAACTAAGCACTTCATTGACAACGACCTTGTTGCAGGCTTCGATACAACGTCCGCACAACACGCATTTATCGGGGTCGCGCGATATCATAACTCCGGTCTTATCACGAGCGTATCCCGGAGGAGTAACGGCGAAACGTGGGGCATCAATATTTAATCGGTAGATCAAATCCTGAAGTTCGCAACACCCATTCTGATCACAGGTTAAGCAGTTGTGATCCCCGGAAGCCCAGAGAAGTTCAACGACCATACGCTGGGCGTCGCGAACCTTCCGTGTGTCTGTCCTGATCACCATGCCCGGGCTGACCGGCATGCAGCATGAGGCAACAAGTGACCTGGCGCCCTCGAGTTCCACCATGCAGACGCGACAGGCACCAATGTTCTGTGTTTTTCTGTGATGGCAGAGACTGGGGACGAAAATCCCGTTTGCTCGTGCCACTTCGAGAATGGTTTGACCCTGATGGGCACAAAATTCTCTCCCGTTAATTTTTACCGTTATTGCATCCATATTTCCCCCTTTAATTCAACCGCTTCCTCATGAACTCCTGTGACGGCTCATCCATTAACAAACAGAAGTTGAAGGCATGCTTAATCTTCTATCCATATCAACAGGTATTGTCAGCAACGGGTTCGATCTCTCCCCGACAAGACAGGGAGAGGTTCGATCTCGAAAATCGAACCTCTCTGTCTGAATGTTTATTTTTTCTTATCCGGTTACCCATGATGCTCCGGATTTTTCCACACTTCCTCATAGGTGCTGTGCGGCAGTTCATCACCGC
>CAYOYJ010000055.1:0-14499 GCA_964408155.1 uncultured Syntrophales bacterium | reverse complement strand
CGGTGATTCACGAAAGCACAGGGGAGAATCTGGGTATGGTCATGGTTTTCGAGGATCTGACCCAGTTGCAGAAGGCGGAACGGGCCGCCGCCTGGCGAGAAGTTGCGCGCCGGATGGCCCATGAGATCAAAAATCCCCTGACGCCGGTTCAACTGTCCGCCCAACGCCTGCAGAAACGTTATCAGGATAAACTGGGCGACGACAGCCAGGTTTTCAGGGAATGCACGGACACCATCATCAAGCAGGTCGAGGTACTCAAGAACCTGGTGAACGAGTTTTCGCGCTACGCTCGAATGCCTGTGACCAACCCTGTTCTGAATGACCTGAACGAGACGATAAGCGATCCGATTCTCCTGTTCCAGGATGCGCATAAGGAGATTACGTTCATCTTTAACCGGGGCGAGGGTATTCCGCCCTTGTATCTCGACACCGAGCAGATCCGGCGCGTTATGGTGAATCTCCTGGATAACGCTGTGGCTGCCATGAGCACGACGGAGGGACAGATTGAGGTGACGACCGCCTACGATGGTGTATCAAGGAAAGCCCGGGTGTCCGTGACCGATAACGGTTGCGGTGTGCCGCTCAGCCATACGATGAAAATATTCGAGCCCTATTACTCGACCAAAAAATCGGGCACCGGTTTGGGTTTGGCCATTGTCAACTCCATTATTGCCGATCACCATGGTGCGGTGACGGTCAGGGCCAATTTGCCGGCAGGAACGGTGGTGACTTTTGAACTGCCCGTTCCCGAAATTTCTGCCGATCAGGAATACGGCAAGCAAATTGCAAGTCTCTGAACAGGTTTAAGATTTCTGATTGTCCCGGAATTAAATGAGCGGGAGATGTGAGACAAGCGCGATGAAAAGAACCGTACTGGTTGTTGACGATGAAGAAAGTATCTGCAGTTCCCTCCGTGGGATTCTGTTGGACGAAGGTTACGAAGTCCTGACTGCAAACAGCGGCGAGGAAGCGATCAGGATCATTGGCGAGGAGCTGCCTAATCTGGTCCTCTTGGACATCTGGCTTCCGGGCATGGACGGCATCGAGACGCTGAAGCAGATCCGCGCCGACTATTCCCAGATCCGGGTGGTTATGATGTCCGGCCACGGTACCATCGAGACCGCCGTGAAGGCGACGAAACTCGGCGCCTTCGATTTCATCGAAAAACCTCTCTCACTGGAAAAGGTGATCCTGGTGGTGGATCATGCTCTGGACATGGTCCGCCTGGAAGAGGAAAACCTCATTCTGAAACAAAAACTCGTCCACGATTACGAGCTGACCGGTGAAAGCGAGCCCATTACGGCACTGAAGGAAATGATCGACATTGTTGCCCCGACCAACGCCTGGATTCTGATCATGGGTGAAAACGGAACGGGGAAGGAACTGGTGGCACGGTCCATTCACCGGAAAAGCAAGCGGGCCAATCGTCCCTTTATCGAGGTCAACTGCGCGGCCATTCCGGAAGAGTTGATCGAAAGCGAACTGTTCGGTCACGAAAAGGGAGCCTTCACGGGGGCGACGGCGGCCAAGCGGGGCAAGTTCGACCTGGCCCATGAGGGGACGATTTTTCTCGACGAAGTAGCAGACATGAGTCTCAAGGCCCAAGCCAAGATCCTCCGGATTCTCCAAGAAAAGAAATTCGAGCGCGTCGGAGGTACGAAGCCAATTTCCATGGATGTCCGGGTTCTGGCGGCGACGAACAAGGAGCTGGAAAGGGAAATGGAATCGGGGCGGTTCCGCCAGGATCTCTACTACCGGCTGAACGTAATTCCCCTGGTGGTGCCGCCGCTTCGGGAACGGAAAGAGGACATCCCCGTTTTGGTGCAGCGCTTTCTGAAAGATTTCGCCCAGCGGGAAGGGGAAATGGAAAAGACCATCACCGATGACGCGCTGGCGCTTTTTCAAGACCGTGACTGGCCGGGTAACGTTCGGGAATTGAAGAATTTCACGGAGCGGCTGGTCATCATGACGCCGGACTTGACCATAACCGCGAAGGAGATTCCCTCACTGGAGAAGGGAATCCACGGTGAGGATGCGGAAGAACTCTTACAAATGGCCGATTCCTACCGGGCAGCCAAGATGGATTTCGAGAAGAGTTTTATCGCCCGCAAACTCCAGGAATTCGAAGGCAATATATCCAAGACGGCGGAGGCCATCGGCTTGGAGCGCAGCAACCTCCACCGGAAGATCAAAGCCTGCGGCCTGGATACGAAAGGTGACTAAAACACTAAAATATTAAATGATATCAGTATTATGCATCGTGTTCCGTCGAGAAATCTGCATGGTGTCACCGAGCATCTCCAGAGAATTGTATGGGAAAATGGGGTAAGAAGTTCTCAACCACTCATACAGAAAACACCCCTGTCACAAGAGCCACATTACATGTAATAAAGATGCCGATCACGGGATTAATAATATTCAAACGATTTAAACATATAAATCGAAAGCCATTATTTCAGATTGTCCGTATAATTCTTAAAAGTCAGATCAGGTAAGCCGGGGACGAGTTTAGATTTTCCATTTCTCTTCCTTGTTTCAGCATGTCCGGCAACCAACCACAATAAACCAAACGTCAAAATAAAAACAAAATTAAAAACATCTTGACAAAAGGAGTGTCTTGACTAAGATGGCAGGGCCTTATTGATGTGGTAGGAAGTTTGTTACGAGCGGGCGTAATTCAGCGGTAGAATGTCAGCTTCCCAAGCTGAAAGTCGCGGGTTCGATTCCCGTCGCCCGCTCCAGTAAAATCAAATGGTTACAGCTTTTCAGCGGTAACCATTTTTCTTTTTATATTTCGTGTAACCTCTGGGGTAACCTCTTCTTTGTTTGGGAAACCACAAAAGCATTTTTCATCGAAAATTGTGAATGGAGGGTGATGGGATGACACAAATCGGATTTCTACCGAATAATCGGGATTGGCTGGGACCTGTGTACCTGGTGCTTGCGAGTATGTCTTCACAGAGGAGAAGGTCAATTCACTGCGATACGACTTCGTCTATGACAGACAGACCGATGCGCTTTACATTCCAAAGATTGTTTTCGGAGCAGATCCTCCGCCGAAATCTGTATATCTTCAGCTCGGATTGCCCGATTGAAACTTAGGTTGAAGTGGTCAGCACAGCATAAACTGGAAAGTTTCTTGCCTGTTATGGCCATCGCTTAATCCCCTCGTTACCTGCCAATTTGCTCATGGGCTTCCCGCAGCCTCCGGGCCAGGTTCATCAATTCAAAGTATTTTCTAAAGTTTACTGATTTTTTGGCCGATAAAAAATTATGCCTGATGATCCAAAATGACGGGTCCTGAAAGACTGGTTTGAATCCTGTTCAAATCTAAAGATTCGGGGGGAAAACATGTTCATAAACTCAGATATGTCGTCTTTGTTCATGCACAGCGATTACGGTCGTGTCCCAATGTGCCCAAGGCCGGGATGGTCGTTGTCTCCTGTCCAGATTAAAAACCACCACTCATACGAAACGATAGAAGATCATGGCGGCATATATGCCGGAAGGTTATGCGTTCATGCTGATTCTTTTCATGTTTTAGCTTGAGGTGATGTCGCGGCATGGTGTCGGAAACCGATCTGAATGGGGCGGGGGAGATGGACGTCAAGGTCATCCATGATTTCATTCATGCCATGAATGTGGCGGCAGGTAAACTCCTGGCTTATCCGGAAGGACACCCGTTCGTTGTGGAATCCTTCGCAAAGGTGGAAAATATTCTTGCTTCGATTTTTGCAGGCCGGAGCCAGTTTACCCTGATCATTGCCAAAAATACGATCATGCTGGGGTCATCCGCTCTGGACTCTCAGAATGTCATTTTTCAACGCTTCGCCCGGACGCTTTTCGACCACGGCATCGTTGGTCTGATCCTCCAGAGGGGGCTCGATACGGTGGAACTCATGGCATTCAACCGCATCATTTCCCAGAAACGAAATGATGTGCACCGCCGGGGGGGCATCGAAACGCTCCTCTTACGGGAAAATATCCGCCATATTCGGCTGCGGTTGATCGACTACGGGCTTTTTCAGATGCAGGAGGGTTTGGATGAGCATGAAACGGGTAAGGAGGAAGACCGGAGTGCATCGTTCTGGGAGAAATTTGTCCGAGGTTTCTTTGAGGGTACCTTGGACCCGAACGGCCTCAGCGAAGGATCCGGTTTCGACATGAACCCGGAGGCGCTGGCTGCGATGGTGAACGACGAAGCCTGTCACGGAGGGAAAGGGGAGATAGGCTCTGCCTTCCACTCCTGCCTGAGACACTTTGATGTGCTCCAGTTGACGGGCGACAAGATGCTTGCGAAACGGGTCGCTCAGTTCGTCAAGTCGCTGAACAGTGATCTGCGGCAGCGCTTTCTTGAAATCTTTTTTCAGGCCCTGCCGGTCGACGACCAGGCAACTGGTGACATCCTGGCGGGTCTGCCCGCGGAAATTATTCTGGACGCCCTCGAAAGACATACCAGTCAGGGGCTTTACATACCGCCCAACATCCTGCGTATATCCCAGAAACTGGCCAAGATTTCCCACAACACGCACCAGGGTGCCGCGGAAACCTTGCTGAACGATTATTCCCGGGAGGAGCTGGCAGACAAACTGAAGATCATTTTCAAAGAGGATGAGGCCGATCAGTTTATTCCCGCGGATTATCAGCAGATGCTTCAACAGATGATTACGGATGAGCAGATCACGCTGCCGGAGTCGTCGGATATGCCGCCGGTGATGGAAACCTTGACCGAGCAGGGAGTCGCTGCCGGTTTTACAGCCGTGCTGGTCGATATCATCAGTGGATATGATGAAGGGGAAGCGCTTCCCGCCGCGCTCATCGAGAGCCTGAAGGAGCGATTCCACCTGCTGATCCGGGATGCCGATTTTGCGGGGATGTGCACCATTCTGGAAGCGGTCGGGAAAAAGCGGGTTGGCCCACCGGACGACCCGGAAACGCCGCTTCGTAATCTGACCGACGCAATTGCCGATCGTGATTTCACGTACGAGGTGCTCAAGGTTTTTTCGCAGGTGAGTCCGGAAAAGCATCCTGAGATCACAAAGCTGATCGTCATGGTCGGTTCCGCCTTCATCGATCCGCTGCTGGACCAGCTGGCGGAAGAGGGCAACAAGGCCCTGCGTCTGTATTATCTGAATCTATTCAAACGGTTGGGCGTCTCCGTCAAGGATCACGTCCTCAAGCGGATGAGAGATAAACGCTGGTATTTTGTCCGAAACTTGCTGATTATTCTCCGACAGCTCAATGATCCGTCGGTGGTTGAAGCCGTTCATGCCTTATTCAGCCATTCCCACCCCCGGGTTCGACAGGAACTGCTGCACACCCTGCTGGCCCTGGGAGATTCTGAGGCGGACAGGATCCTGCTGGAAGAATTGAATTCTCCCGATGCGGACCGTTGCCTGAAGGCCATTGCGCTGGCCGGTATGGCGTCGAACAGCGAGATTGCCTTGAAATTGGCTGGTTTTCTCAAGAAGCGGGGACTGGACAAGATCGGTTTTGACATCAAGAAGGCCTCTATCCAGGCTCTGGCGGACATGGGCGACCCGTCGGTTTTGCCGGTGCTGAGTGATGTGCTGGGATCCTTCTTCCTGTTTTCCAGACGGAATGCTCATCTGCTGAAGCTGGAAATCATTGAATCCCTGGGGAAATATCCCGCTGCGGATGCGGCTCCGATTCTCAGGAAAATTTCACGCGGGCGACCTCATGTACTGGCCAGTCGTGCACTGCAGGCGATGAAAACCTTGAAGGTGGATCAGCCATGAATCCTCTCAAACAGGACCTCATCCTGCGCTTTATCCGGGCCTTTCTGCCGGCGATTACCCATGCGCACCAGTACACCACGGCCCATCCCCTGACACTCGCTTCCATCAATTCGGCCTATGATTATCTCCGGGAGGCCATCGGCGAGGACGAAGGGATGCCGCTCCTGTTTGTCGACGATCGTATCGTTGTTAACCGGGAGCCGTTGGAGGATTCGCTGTACAGCGGCCGTTTTATCCAACTGTTCCGCAGTCGGGGAATCCATCATCTCCATTTGCAGCGGGAAATCAGTTTGCAAGAGATGACCGCCTTTGTTGAAGTGTTTACGGTCAACCCGAAATCATTAGTCGAAAAGGACCTCTTTCCCCATCTCCGGTTTGGTAAGGTCGGCGTGGGTTACAATTTTGATGCGGAAACCTGTGTCGCGGAGGAAGGAGAGACGGAGCCTGTCACAACAGTAGATAGCGGGAATGGTGACGGGGGAAGTGAAGAGCAGCAGAAGGCCTTCCTGATCTCCCAGCAATTCAAGGCCATTCATGAGCAGGATACGGATGTCATGATCGGAGTCTATGACGCCTTCAGGAATCACCGCAACCTGCCCGATCGTGAAATCCGTATGGTGGTTGCCGATATCATCAGCGCGATCCGCCAGGGTTCAACGGTTCTGCTGAATTTTTCGCCAGTGCGTGTCCTCGATGAATACACCTTCACCCACTCGACGAACGTCTGCATTCTCACCACCGCCCAGGCCATGGCCTTAAAAATGAAGGATGATTTGCTGCATGACATAGGTGTGGCCGCCATGCTCCATGATGTCGGCAAGATTTCCATTCCGGATGAGATTCTCAACAAGCCGGGGGGATTGACCGAAAGGGAATGGGAATGTGTTCGCAAACATCCCCAGCGCGGAGCGGAATACCTGGTGAACAAACCCGGTATTCCTTCCTTGGCTGCGATTGTCGCCTACGAACATCATATGCTGCACGATTATTCAGGTTATCCCAAGGTTTCCCCGGATTGGCGGCAGAATTTCTGCAGCAGGATGACGGCCATCTCGGATTTTTTTGACGCCCTCCGGTCCAAACGTGTCTATCGCGATTCCGTAGAAATGACGGTTATCTGCGAGCAGATGAACCGAATGGCGGGAAACATTCTGGAGCCTTTTTTGACCAGGAACTTTCTGTCCATGGTGACAAGGATGTTCCCAGGAGTGACGGCCTGCGGCGGAAATGATCGTTGACAGAAGCGATTGTGCCTCCTATCGTCTTGTCCTCGCGGTCGCGTATCCGGGTAAATCGAAAATCAATCATCCTTTACCAAAAAACAGACTCGGTAGGCCTTACGCCTCTTTCTTTTTTGTGACGTCTTTTTTGATTGTGTTGACCGCATCCATCAGAACGGGGAAAACGTTTTCCCGGAAATCACCGGCTACGGCAACATACATGACGTCATCGCCGATATTCAGTTTTCCCTCGTTGATTTCCACGAGGATGTCGATAATGCCGGGACGGGCTTTCATCTCGGCGACGACTTCCGCCAGACGCTTATAATCGACGGTGACGGTCAATTCGCTGACGGGTTTCCCGTCCCGTGAGGTCGCCCGAGCCACGCCGTTATGACAAAGAATCATGCCGACTTTATGGTAATCGGGCCGTGCCTTGATTTTCCGGATCATTTCTGTTAGGGCCATAACCATCTCCTTGGCGAAATTTGCGGAATCGTATCCTATTTATGGGTAGGGATCAACCCTTTTGACGGAGGTTCATTTGTGGTGCATCCGTCGATCTTTAGCCGGTATTCTTCAAAAAAGAGGAAGGCAATGAGCAGAAGAACAAGACAACGGAAGCTGCAGCCAATCGCGGATATTTTGGCCCGCATTCTTAAAAAAGCGGGCGTTCACGTGCCGGTTGAAGACAATCGCTTGAGAGACGCCTGGAAAAAGACCGTGGGCGCCATGATTGCCGCGCAGACCAGTCCCGATCGGATCAAAGGCGGAACTCTTTTCGTCAAGGTTTCAACATCCATTTGGATGCACCAGCTCCAGTTTCTCAAACCGGACATTCTGGAAAAAATTCAGAGTCAGTGGACGGCGGAACCGGTCAAACGACTGCACTTTTCCGTCGGGGATGTCGTCCCCGCTACCACGGCCGGCGAGGACAAGGACTTCTTTCACCCGACGGCGGCTCTGTTGAAAAGAAGGGATAAGCGAATGATCGACGAGAGCTTGGAAGAGGTAAAAGATCCGGAGTTGCAGATCCTGCTGAAGCGGGCGATGATCAAGGAGCTGGCCCGCCGCCGTTACCTGGAACATCACGGGAAAAGTCCGGGCTAAGGTGCGGCCGGCAATGCCGAAAAGATCGGAACCCCTTTCCGTGAGGAAAGAGGCTCCTGAAGAAGAACGATTTGAAAAAAATCTTCCGAACAGGTCAATAACGGAACAGGGCGGCAATGCTCAGACCTTCGGGGATATTTTCCGGTGGAAGGGCGAAAACATTGCCCCCTTGGACATGGGTTAGAATCGCCGCCAAGTCGAAAAGATCTTCTCCCCCCGTCACCGCTGTTTCGGAGAAGGTGACCTGTCCTGAATCACTATTGAAGCTTCCCCAGAGTTCCTTGTCCAAGGGCACGAAAAGTACGCCAACGCGTCCCTGTTGAGCGGCGACCAGAATGTCTTTGATGTTGGAGGCGGTCAGCCCCGTGCCTTGCGACTGCCGATAGAGGTTGACGGCGTTTTCGACATCTTCTGCATGATGCTGGTCGACCAGCGCCCATCCCTTCTTTTTGAGTCCCTCCTTGCCCAATCGTTTGGGGTTGCCCGTGATACTTTCTTCAAACAGGGTGGGGCAGGTATTCACTTCCCGGTAAATGGGGAACAGGAATTCTACACCTGCCAGGATCAAGGGAACGTGCTCATCTTTCAGGGCATCCTTAAGTACACGGTCGACCTGGCGGAAATAGCGCAGGAGGTTGTCTTTCGTGTCTTCGATGTCCGCCCCGTGGCCGGAGATCATGGCGCCCCGCTCCCCCCCGCCCCCTCCGGAGCGGAAACGAACCTGCTTTTCCGGTTCGTCCGCCTGCAGCGCCTTGCCGATACCCTGAGGGAGGCCCTCAATCTTCACCTCCCGAATGGTCAGGCTGGTCCCTTCATATAACTTGACCTCGTTCTGGCTCAGGGCGAGGATGTAGAAACGCTCATCCCTTGACAGCAGGGGCAACAGCGGTTTGAGATGAAACCGATCAGTGACGACGATCAATTCCGCCGTGCGGACCGGCAAGTTGTAATGTAAAAACAGGTCGGATGACAGAAAGAGAGCCATGCAATCCCTTCGCTGCCGCCAAAACAAGACATTGTTAACCATGCCCTGGGCCTTTTCCAGAAAATTCCGGGCATCCTGAGGCTTCATACCCGATGCGATCAGCCTCTCTTCGGCGTCACGGATCATGTTCTTAAACCGGATCTGATTCTGTTGGGTTTCCGCTCCGGAGCGGTGTGTGGGCATGTAAATGGAAATACAGAGGTCCTTACGTTTTTGTACCAGCGCCTTCAGGTCATCTTTGGACAAAGTCTCCATGCGTTGCTTACCTCCCGTGTCAAGAAGTCGTTGATGGGTCCCCAGATGATTATATGAATAACCCCCGACAAAGACCGACCCGCGTCTCTAGCATGTTTTCACCTGCAGGATAACGAAAATAACCGGACAACGCAACCCCTATTATGGACTTACCTCCCCTTCGGTTACATCAACTTATGAGGCAACAGAATGCAACGACAGGATGCCCCCCGCAATGACTTGATCCCGAAAGCAAAGGGTTGCAAACCACAATATTCTTTCCTGTTCTGGGGATTTGTGGTAGAAGCAGCCTCCTGAAATACCGGTATCTTATAAGGATTTGGCATTAATGCGGCAGGGAAGGGAACGGGTGACGACACTTTGGCGGGAGGTGCCGGAGAAAAACTGGCACGACTGGCGCTGGCAGCTTGCCCATCGCCTGTGTGATCCCGTATTTCTCCCGGAAAAAGTGCTCGCCCGTGGTATCGAACGAGAGGAAATAGTCAGAGTTTCGAATAATTATCCGCTTTGTGTCACGCCTTATTACTTGTCTTTGATGGACTCGGGCTTGGACATCGATCCCATCCGTATTCAGTGTGTTCCCCGGATTCAGGAACTGGATCGCGGCGATGATTGTGATCTTGACCCCCTTCATGAAGAGACGGCCATGCCCGTGCCGGAGGTGATCCATCGCTATAAAGACCGCTGTCTGGTTATGGTTACCCGGCAATGTGCGGTTCATTGCCGTCATTGCAACCGGAAGCGCCGCTGGCGATCCGCGGGGGCAGCTACGGAGACAATCGGTATCGATCAGATGGTTGAATACGTGTCGTCAAATCGGAACATCCGGGAGGTAATCTTCTCCGGCGGAGACCCCCTGATCTGGAGCGACCGGAAGCTGGATAAGCTGCTCGGTGCCTTTCGCGCCATTTCCCACGTGGAAGTGCTCCGCATCGGGAGCCGGATGCCGGTGGTTTTACCCATGCGGATTACCCAAGCCCTCTGCCGTATCTTAAAGAAACATCGTCCCCTCTGGTTTAACACGCAGTTCAACCATGTTTGTGAAATTACCCCGGAGGCGTCCCATGCCTGCGAGATGCTCCTGGAGGCGGGGATTCCCGTTTCGAACCAGTCGGTACTCCTGCGGGGGGTGAATGACTCCTTCGCCGCCATGCGGGATCTCCTTTACGGGCTTCAGCGTATCTCTGTCCGCCCCTACTATCTTTTTCAATGCGAATCCGTGACCGGGGTGGGTCACTTCCGGGTGGGCCTGGAGGTTGGAAAGACCATCATGGAAAAGATTTGGCGGGAGTGCTCAGGTCTTTGCCAGCCGAGCTATGTCGTCGATACGGTCCAAGGGCGGGGAAAAGTGCCCCTGCCGCTACATTCTTCCTTGTTTTCCAGAGAGTTTGCGTGATATGGGGAGAAGTCGTAATTCGGTAAATATTAACTAAAATAGGAACTTAAGAAGATAATCGATCAGTAAAGGAGAATCGGGATGTATAATGCAAGTGATTTAAGGAAGGGATTGCGGTTGAAGATCGAGGGGGATCCATACATCATCACGGAGTTTAATTTTGTCAAACCCGGCAAAGGGCAGGCCCTCTACCGCTGCAAGTTGAAGAACATGATCAACGGGTCTCAGTTCGAGCGGACCTTTCGCTCCGTCGACAGCTTCGACGAGGCCGATCTTCAGGAAAAGAAGATGCAGTTCCTCTATATGGAAGAGGGGAAGTACTGCTTCATGGATAACAACACCTATGAACAGGTATTCCTAACGGCCGATCAGGTCGGCGACGCCGCCAATTTTCTCCTGGAAAACCTGGAAGCGGAAATCCTGTTCTTCGAGGACAGAGCTCTGGGCATCAGCATTCCCAATTTTGTGGACATGGTGGTCAAGGAAGCAGAACCCTGGGCCAAGGGCGACTCCGTTACGGGAAACAACAAACCCGTCATTCTGGAAACCGGTTACCGGATTATGGTCCCCGCTTTTGTTGATGAAGGGGATAAAATCCGCGTTGATACCCGGACCGGGGAATACCTGACGCGGGTCAAGGAGTAGCGTGACCGAGCAGCTCTGGAAGATGGTGGGGAAGAAGGCGTCGCTCCGGCGACGTCAATCGATTGTGGCGGCCATCCGGGATTTTTTTCACGCCCGGGATTTTCTGGAGGTGGAGACCCCTAATCGGATTCCCGCGCTGGCGCCGGAGGTGCATGTGGATTCCTTCGCCAGTGGCTCCTGGTTTCTGCATCCCTCGCCGGAAGTCTGCATGAAAAGACTGCTGGCCGCAGGGTACGAAAGCCTCTTTCAGATCTGTAAATGTTACCGCGAAGGGGAAAGAGGAGCCAGACACCTCCCCGAATTCACGCTTCTGGAATGGTACCGGGCCGGAGCAGACTACACCGCGCTCATGGCGGACTGTGAACATCTGCTCGCCGATACGGCGCAGCGGTTGGGTTTAGGCCGGTATTTTGTTTACCAGGGACAGGCGATTGATCTGGAACCACCCTGGGAGAGGATCACGGTTGATGAGGCCTTCCGGCGCTATGCGGGGGTGATCGCCGAAGATGCTCTGGCGGCGGACCGTTTTGAGGAGATCCTGGTTGAAGAGGTGGAGCCGCACTTGGGTTTTGGCAGCCCGGCCTTTTTATGCGATTATCCCTTGCCCTTGGCGTCTCTCGCGCGGAAAAAAAACGACAATCCTCAAGTCGCGGAACGCTTTGAACTGTATATTTGCGGGATGGAACTGGCAAACGGTTTCTCGGAACTGACGGATCCGGCCGAGCAACGCCGACGTTTTCAGGAGGCGATTGAGCAGCGGAATCGGTTGGGGAAGGCCCCTTCACCCATGCCGGAACCTTTTCTCGATGATCTGTCCCGGATGCCGGAGGCGGCGGGGATTGCCCTGGGGCTGGATCGCCTGGTCATGGTCCTGACCGATGCCGCCGTGATCGATCAGGTGGTGGCTTTCACACCGGAGATGCTGTAACGGTAACCATTGCGGCCGCCGGGGTTGCATCCGGTTTATTGATAAGTCGTATTGTCATTTTTTTCGGAGATTGATTCCATGGCATCCGATTTCTGGAAACGTTTTTTCCGGAACAAAATGGCCGTCGTCGGCGGTATGGTTGTTCTGTTCCTGTTTATGGTGTCCGTTCTGGCCCCCTGGCTTGCTCCTTATGAGCCGAACGCCATCGATCTGACAAACATTCTGGCTCCTCCCTCTCCCGCGCATTGGTTCGGAACGGACCAGCTTGGACGGGATGTGCTCAGCCGGATGATCTGGGGAGCGGGCATTTCGCTGAAGGTCGGTTTTGTGGCCACCGGGATTGCCGTTTTGATAGGGACCATTTTAGGGGCGGTGGCCGGCTATTATGGTCGGTGGGTGGACACAATTCTCATGCGGTTTGTCGATATCATGTTGTGTTTTCCTACGTTCTTTTTGATCCTGGCGGTTATTGCCATTTTGGAGCCCTCGATCTGGAACATCATGATCATCATCGGCGCCACAGGCTGGATGGGGATCACCCGCCTGGTCCGCGCCGATTTCATTTCGCTTAAGGAGCGGGATTTTGTCTTGGCTGCCCGGTCTATCGGCGCGAGTGACCTGCGAATAATCTTCATTCACATTCTGCCCAACGCCATGGCGTCGGTGCTCGTGGCAGCGACCCTTGGTGTGGCCGGGGCCATTCTGACCGAATCGGCCCTGAGCTTCCTGGGGATTGGGGTTCAGCCGCCCACGCCCAGTTGGGGGAATATCCTGACGGCCGGAAAGGACAATATCGACATTGCCTGGTGGCTGTCCCTTTATCCGGGGCTTGCCATTTTGATTACCGTGCTGGGATATAATCTGCTGGGCGAAGGGATCCGGGATTCCTTCGATCCCCGGTTACGGTGACCGCGGCGAGGTTCCCATTTTCTTCAGGCCCGAAGCGCCTATAAGGAGATTGCAAGGTCGACCAAACAGTGAAGGTCATGATAACACCCATACCCTGAAGACAGCCCCGCAGGGTATCCTCACGAAATTCAGGGGGAGTATAACCATCCGTAAAAATGGACGTATTAAAGATCGACCAGATCCCCTTTTCTTTTCATGGGCCATTCGCCCCGTTCCTTCAGCACGTTCCGATAGACTTCCAGGGCTTCGTTGACTGCGGGCATGCCCGCATAGGGGGCCATCTGAAAGAAGACTTCCGTCAGCTTTTCCGGATCACAACCGACGTTCAGGGCCGCATTCACGTGGAGTTTCAGTTCGTCCGTCGCTCGAATCGCTCCCAGAACCGCACAGGCGATCATCTGACGCTCCGGCAGGGTCAAGACGGTCCGGGAATAGAGACCGCCGGTGATGAATTTAGAGAATTCGTTGGCCAGATCCCGGTCGAATTCCTTCCACATCACATAAGGCGGGTCCATTTTTACCCCACCGTTGAAGAGTTTTTTCGCCGTTTCCTGGGTCCGTTTCCGGATGATTTCTTCGTCGCTCATGAGCACACTCCTTGTTCGATATGAATTGCCGCCCTTTACCGCAAATCGCATGGAAAAAGGAGGCGATTGTTTAGGTCTCTATTTGACCTGGTACAAATCCCGATCCTTGTCCTGAAAATAAACGGCGGAGAACCGGCGGCGATCGGCTTGCTCGAAGGCCTTTTCGCCGGCCTGGCGGCAGCGGGGGCAGGCCAGGTAAGGAACGATGACGGCAAAGATATGACGTCCCGTATCCGCTTCGGAGTCAATGGCGACCATGCCGCCGCAATCTTCGCAGATGAGGACTGTTTCTTCCTGCTCTTCACTGATGCCGTCGGTGTCGTAATAGATGTGTTTTCGCCGGGTCATGCTGCGGTTTTGCCCGACCAGCTTCTGCCGCAGGGCGTTCCGTTCCTTCCAGATTCGATGAGCTGCTTCGGTCGATTTTTCCACGAACCGGTCGATGTCGGGTGTCTGTTTGAACGCCGCCGTATCATAGTCCGGCTCGCGGACATGACTGTAATCAAGGCCCGCCATGGCTAAAATGATGCCGACATTGACGTAGGGCAGAGCCTTCTCAATAGAATACCCCCCTTCCAAGACGGCGATATCCGGGGCAAGTCTTTCGTTCAACAGAGCGTAACCCTGGGCGGTGAATCGCATGTTCGGGCGCGCGTCGGGATAATGGTTGTCCTGTACCGCCGAATTGATACTCAGGTCCGGTTT
>CAYOYJ010000054.1:0-14509 GCA_964408155.1 uncultured Syntrophales bacterium | reverse complement strand
GGGAGTGGGAATTACGCAGGGACGCCGGGCGATGGTTGGAGTGCGGCTGTTTCTCACAGGATGACTGAGAATTGCGACAGATCGGAAAAGGGGTCGGTGAGGAACCGACAGCCATCAAAACGAAAGGAGAGATCAGATTCGAATCGGATTTGAGGCATCCTTTCATTATGAAAGACCAGAACAAGTGCATTCTATGTGGAGCCTGTGTCAGGGCCTGTGACGAACTGCGTCATGTCGGGGCCTGGGGGTTTGTGGATCGCGGTTATGTGACGACGGTTCAGCCTTCGTTTGGTGTCGCATTGCAGGAGACGGACTGTGAATCCTGCGGGACCTGTGTGCAGAACTGCCCCACGGGTTCTCTCGATGAACGGTTCCCTGGGATCAAAACTGTGCCGGAGGATGCGGTCGAACTGCCCGGAGTTTGTACCTTCGGTGGATTCGGTTGTCATCTCAACCTGGCAACGGTGAACGGACGTCTGGTTTCCGTCAAAGGACAGGATGGTGATCCGAATCGGGGGCTCCTGTGTAAGTACGGACGTTATGGTACCCGCTACATCAATAATCTGCCCCGGATTACGGAACCCATGAAACGGGAAAACGATGTATTGAAGCCCGTTTCCTGGGCGGAAGCACACAAGATTCTCGTAAGTGCCGTCAGTCGGATACCCGGTAAGGAATGGGGGGTTTATGCAGGTGGCCGCCTGACTCTGGAGGAACTTAACCAGATCGACGCCTTCATCGACAAGAATATGAGCGGAGCCCTCAAAACGTCCTTCTCCGCCGATTCCCTGATGGCCGGAAAGGTGCTTGCCAGAACTTTTGGGGTCATGGGGTCGCCATGGAGCTATGATACGGTCGATAACGCCGATATGATTCTGACCGTTGGGTTCGACGATGACGACATGATGACCGTATTAGGAGTAAAAATCAGGGGTGCCAAATCAAAGGGCGCCGCACTTTACGGTATCGGTCGGGATATTATGAATAAACTGGGTTTTGCCTTCGACGAGTTTAATGTGAGCGACTCTATCGCGGCGACCCTGGCGGGTGTTTGTAAGACGGTGTCTAAAGCGATCAAGACGTCAGACGTGAAAGCCTTGTTCAAGGGCCTCAAGATAGAGGGCTGCGACGAGGACGACAGCATGCTTGCAGCTCTGAATAAGGCGAGGAATCCCGTTATTGTGATTTCCTGCAAAGCTGGCGCCGCTGCTGTCCAGTGGGCGGCCAACCTGGCCCTCCTTAAGAAATGTCCGATCCTGGAACTTCCGTTGACGGCGAATGCACAGGGACTCGCGGAAATGGGTTTCATCGATGAGATGGCGGCCCGGAGGGGACTGTTCATTCTGGCAGAAGATCCCACGGGTTGCGCCGTCAACGAGATGGTGGCGGATGAGATTGTAGGGAAAGCGGATTTCATCGTTGTGGCAGACGCATTCCTGACACCGACAGCGGAAAAGGCGGATCTGATTCTGCCGCTCAAGGTTTCCGGCGAGCGAGCGGGGACGTTTTTATCGGGTGAACGCCGACTGAACCGTTTTACTGAGGTCCTGAAAACGAATTATCCGACGATATTTGATAAAATTCCCGAAGCCGAGATTACAGAAAAACTGAAAGCGGCAACCCGTCCTCAGTTCACAGAATTGACGGCTGGGAAGGGAGCGCTGCGTCAGGCGCCTTTAACCGATGAGGAGATCCGTTATACCAACGGCGCCGATTACTTGAGCGCCCAAGCGAGCTGGGAATTCCTTCAGCTTGAACTATAAGAAAAGATTGACACTAAAAGGATAAGCCTCCGAAAGATTAATTCTCCCGGGGGCTTTTTTGTGGGGTCAGCTGACGGAGCCTCGTCTGAGCTGCTGCTGCGAAGCAGGATGCAAGCCGAAGGCTTGCTGTCATTTAAGGAAGAGACAGTTTCAGTTTTCCGTAGGACTTATTGGATCAAGTGAATCTGTAATGCAGGATGCGGATTTTAAAGATATCAAGGAAGCAGAATATTTCCTTAAGATCTAAATGGATCATCAGAGGCGACATGATGTTTCTCTCCGGCCTGTTTCTGTAATCAGAGCTGACAGTGCACGTTTAATCTTATCCCGAGACGCATCATCCTGCCAGTTTCGCCCAAAGGAAGAAACGGAGATTTCCCTTGAACTGGTGTTGCAGTTGTGGTAACGCAGAAAAAATATATATATAACCCAGTTTCTTGTGAAACCCCTTCGGTTTGTCCAGACGGCGTTATAAAAAATGAGGAAATAGTCCGATGAGTGAAATGAAGGTAACCACGGAATCCGATAAAAAGGTGTTCGATCTTGTTGATGTGATGGAAGAAGAGGATGTGATGGATCGCACGGGACCCCTGCGTGGCCGAACCGTTTATGAACTGGTGGACGCCGTCATAGAAGAAAAACCTGCTCCGGCAGCCGCCGTATCCGAGGAGGAGATCATGAAACGCGTGACGGCCATAGCGGAAAATATGTCACGGGAACTCTTTCCGGCGATTGCCGAGCGGATCATCCGTGAAGAGATTACGAAATTGAAACATGACATGACGCCAGGAGAGAAGAGTTAAAAAGCGGATGCGTTCCGGAAAGGTTTCCCTCTACTTGCCGAGGCCGTTTTGTGTGGCAGCATTGATTTTGACGGCCTCTTTTTTATTGGCAACAACCGTTGCGTGGTCAGCCGAAGACTCTGAAATACTGGTACTGGAGGCGGAGGGGATCGGTGCCGTTGAACGGCAAAACCTCTCGCTGGCGAAAGAAAAGGCCGTTGAGGACGCCTTGGCGCAGGCGTTGAAAGCGGCTGTATATTCAGTCCTTCCCCTGAAATTGCCGCCCAGGGAATACCAGGAAGCCTGGCGGCGCATTGTGGAGCAAAGAGCCGGTTTCATTCAGAAATATGGAATTTCAGCCGAGTCGTTCGATCAGAACACCTACCGCGTCAAGGTTCAGACAACATTTTTCATTGGCGCCATAGCGTCGCGGCTCCGTGCTTTGGGCTATGAAACCGTACGGAGTGCCAATGCGGATAAAGAAATCGTCTTGACGGTGAGTGATGTCCGCAGCTATGAAGAATATATGAATTTGCAGGAATATCTGAAGCTCGGCATACCCTGTATCCAGGAGGTTGTGCCGGTCCGCTTTTCCTGGAGGGAAGTGACCTTCCGCTTAACCGTCCGGGGGACGACCGGGTGTGTAACGGTTCCCCGATTGCCTTTCGATGTTCAGAAAATAGAGGATGACGAAATCGTGGGAAATATTCGTCATTCAGAGTAGGTGCAAAATCTTTCCAGGTGTTGGTGCGAATATGACTCACGTCCGGTTTGGTTTCAGGGGAAAGATTGTCCGATTAACAGACTATGGGTGAGAGGTTCTTATGTCAAAAAAAAGCATTCTTTTGTGTGCCTTATTAATCTCGTTTTTAATGATGGGTTGCGGTTCCAAGAAACCCTCGACGCTTGTGCTGAAACCTGGTGATGCAAGGCCGATGCCACGGTTGGTTGTCGTTTTGCCGGTGATCAATCACGTGGCGGACCCCATGATCGGACAGATCGTCAGGCAGCGCTTGATTGACGAACTATACTTTAAGGGCTATCCGCGATTTTCCGCCAAGATGGTTGATGAAAAACTGGCCAGGGTTTATGAGGGGCAGGCCGTTTCCAGCGAGAATGTGCCGCCCATGACGGTGGGCGAACTGATCGGCGCTGATGCGGTGCTTTATTGCACCGTCAAAGAAATGAGGACCTCGTATCATTTCCTGTACGCGCCAACCAGGGTAGAGCTCACTTTTGAAATGAGAAGTGCGGAAACCGGTGCGACCCTCTGGCAGGCCAAGCAGGGTGCGTCGACACGGCACTTTGGTTTTTCCCGCCGGAATTTGGAAATGAAGTCATTTCGGGATTATGAAGCCGCCATCGGTGAGATTTTCAAGAAAGTAATGAAAACCTTTCCCGACGGACCGGATACCACAGGTTAGCCCGCCGCGGATGGGAAGCCCGGAAGAAATAGTTTCCCGATCCAAGTCGGCAGGTTTTGCCATGGAAGACATTAAGGGCCGGGAAAAGGACATTCAAGAGGAACCCTGAAATCATCAGCACATGAATATTCCCAATCTTCTGACCCTGTTACGGATTCTCCTGGTTCCGCTCATCGTCATTTTCCTGATCGATGAAGCATATCTTAAAGCGCTGATTACGTTTTTTATTTCGGGCATCACCGATGCCCTGGATGGCTTTTTGGCCCGTTTGCTGCACCAGAAAACCGTACTGGGCGCTTATCTGGATCCCATTGCCGATAAAGCGCTGCTGGTGACTTGCTTTTTGACCCTTTCCATTGAAGGGATTATCCCCGGGTGGCTGACCGTTGTTGTCATCAGCCGGGATGTGATCATTCTGACCGGCACGTTTATTCTTTTCATGATGTCGGTTTCCTTTGAAATTAAGCCGATTCTGATCAGTAAGATCACGACGGCGCTGCAGATCATTACGGTGCTGCTTGTTTTGATTTTAAAAAGTCTGCCGGAATCGTTCGATTACAGTTGGCTCCTGTTTCTCTATTGGCTGACCGCCTTGTTTACCATTATATCCGGATTAAAGTATATTTCGGTCGGCATGAAACATTACAGCGAGGCCTCGCAGCAGGGATAAAGGCGTCAAAGTCCGCCAGAATCAACAAATTATTCAACAATTTGTTCTTGACATAATGTTTTTTTATTGTTAGAAATTCGCTCCTTTCGAAGGCTGGGATACTTGTAGGCACGTAGCTCAGGGGGAGAGCGCCATCCTGACGCGGTGGATGTCCAGGGTTCAAATCCCTGCGTGCCTACCACTTAATAATCACTGACAGGCATGTGCAGGTTCATGCAAGGAATGAGGGCATCAGCTGGTTGTCAAGGATGATGCCCTTTCTTGATGCAGCTCCGCTCCGTAATGGAAAAAGGAAGTTAAGGTTAGGAAATATCAAATAGTTTTGCTTGTGAGAGTACAATATGGGAAAGATCAAAGTCACATTGCCGGATCAATCCGTTACCGAATACGATGCGGGGATAACTCTCGGTCAGGTTCTGCGAAACTGGAACCCTGCGTCGTTAAAATCGACGGTGGCCGGTAAGGTAGACCAAACTTTGGTGGATATGAGTCATCCCCTTATGGAATCGGTGACGGTGTCTTTTGTGGATGCTGCTTCCAAGGAAGGTCTGAACATTCTCCGTCACAGCATTTCCCATGTCATGGCCCAAGCCGTTCAGGAGAGTTTCGTCGGCGTCAAAGTCAGC
This sequence comes from uncultured Syntrophales bacterium, assembly GCA_964408155.1. Lineage (GTDB taxonomy): Bacteria > Desulfobacterota > Syntrophia > Syntrophales > JAAYKM01 > JAAYKM01. Next base: position 9,244 of record CAYOYJ010000054.1, on the reverse strand, counting down.
ATCGGACCATCTGTAGAGGATGGATTTTATTACGATTTTGAGTATAAGGAAACCTTTAGCCCGGACGATCTGGAAAAAATCGAAAAACGAATGCACCGGATCATCGCGGCCGATCATCCCTTTGTCCGTCAGGAACTGTCCCGGGACGAGGCCATCGCGCTGTTCAAGGATAAAGGTGAACCTTACAAAGTGGAGTTGATTCAAGATCTGCCGTCCGACGTCGGACGGGTGAGCCTCTATCGCCAGGGTGATTACATCGACCTGTGCCGGGGTCCCCATATCCCTTCCACGGGTATGATCAAAGCTTTCAAGCTGCTGAACGTAGCGGGGGCCTACTGGCGGGGAGATGAACACAACAAGATGCTTCAGCGCATCTATGGGACGGGTTTTGCGACCCAGGAAGACTTAAAGGAATACCTGCGGATCGTGGAAGAGGCGAAAAGAAGAGATCACCGCCGCCTGGGTAAAGATCTCGATCTGTTTCAAGTGAACGATGAAGCCGGGGCGGGTTTGATCATCTTTCATCCCAAAGGGATGCTGTTGCGCTACATCATTGAGGAGTGGGAGCGAAAAGAGCATCTGAAGCGGGGTTATGACATGGTCATGGGGCCGCAGATTCTCAAGGTGGATCTCTGGAAAAAATCCGGCCATTTCGATCATTATCAGGAGAATATGTATTTTACCGAGGTGGAGGAACAGGCCTATGGAATCAAACCCATGAACTGCCTGTCCCACATGCTAATTTATAAATCAAAAATCCGCAGTTACCGGGATTTGCCGCTCCGATATTTTGAGCTGGGCACCGTACACCGTCATGAAAAAACAGGGGTACTCCATGGTCTGCTCAGGGTCCGGCAGTTTACCCAGGACGACGCCCATATCCTCTGCACGCCCGAGCAGTTGAACGAAGAAATCAAAGCCGTGACAGATTTTATCGATTATGCTATGGGGATTTTCGGCTTTGAGTATGAAGTGGAGCTCAGTACGCGTCCGGTGAACTCGATCGGTACAGACAGTGACTGGGATCTGGCCACAAACGCCTTGATCGATGCCCTTGAGGACAAGGGGATGCTTTACGAGGTCAATGAAGGTGATGGGGCCTTCTATGGGCCGAAGATTGATTTCAAATTAAAAGACGCCCTGAAGCGGAAGTGGCAGTGCGCCACCATTCAGTGCGATTTCACGCTCCCGGATCGTTTCGATCTGTCCTACATCGGCCAGGACGGGGAAAAACACCGCCCGGTCATGTTGCACCGGGTGATTCTCGGAGCCATCGAACGCTTCATGGGAGTACTGATTGAGCATTATGCCGGGGCGTTTCCGCTGTGGCTGTCTCCGGTACAGGCCGTGCTGGTGACGGTGACGGATGCCCAGATTCCCTATGGAGAGACGATGTACCGGAAAATGATCGATGCGGGCATTCGCGTCGAGCGCGATTTCCGGAACGAAAAACTGGGCTACAAGATCCGGGAAGGGCAGATGCAGAAAACGCCTTACATGCTGGTGATCGGTGACCGGGAAGTACAGACGGAAACCGTCACTCCCCGTATGCGCGACGGGAATAACCTGGACGCCATGACCGTGGAGACGTTTATCGACCTCGTTAAGGATGAGACTCGACAGTATCATTAAAGCTTAGTCGTGATGGATCGAGACCATGTAGGTCTCGATTGCTCATGTTTATGAAAACCATTTGCATTCAGGAGGTGCCATATAGCTAAGGATTTAAGGGTCAATCGTGAGATCAGGGCCCCTCAGGTAAGGGTGATTGACGCAGAGGGAAAACAGCTCGGTATCATTTCTCTTGCGGACGCTTTGGCGGAAGCGGCCAGGGTAGGTCTTGACGTCGTGGAGGTATCCCCGAATTCCGAGCCTCCGGTCTGCCGAATCATGGACTATGGAAAGTTCAGATTTCAGCAGAATAAAAAACAGCAAATTTCTAAAAAGCACCAAACCACCGTTCAGGTAAAAGAAATACGGTTCCGCCCCAAGACGGAAGAACATGATCTGGACGTGAAAATTAAGCAAATCCGGAAATTTCTTGAACAGCAGGATAAAGTGAAGATTTCCATGATGTTTCGAGGCCGGGAAATCGTTTATGCGGATATCGGCCGGAAGATTATGGAATATGTGAAACAGCAACTGGAGGATCTGGCAACTTTTGATCAGGAACCCAAGCTGGAAGGGAAAAACATGATCATGATTGTCTCCCCCAAGAAATAAGATAAGGAATAAGCTATTAAAAGATAAGGAGTGATTGCATGCCGAAGTTAAAAACACACCGAGGGGCTGCCAAGCGCTTTTCGATTACCGGAAACGGGAAGGTTAAAATGCACAAGGCAGGTTCAAGCCATATATTGACCTCGAAGACAACCAAGCGAAAGCGAAATCTGCGAAAATCGGTAACTCTCGATGCGACATTTACTGCGGGAATAAAAAGGCTTATTCCCTATCTGTAAAGAACGTCGCGTTTCGATGCACAGACCGTGAAAGACTAGGAGATTAAAGACAATGCCAAGGGTAAAAAGAAGTGTTGCCGCGAAGAAAAAGAGAAGAAAGATCCTGAAATTGGCCAAAGGTTTCTTCGGAGCAAGGAGCCGGTTGTTCAGGACGGCTACGGAAGCCGTGGACCGGTCCATGAAATATGCCTACCGGGACAGAAGGGTGCGGAAAAGAGCATTCCGTCAACTCTGGATTGCCCGAATCAATGCTGCGGCAAGACTGAACGAAGTGACCTATAGCCGTTTCATTGCCGGCGTGAAGAAGGCCGGTCTGGTTTTGGATCGTAAGATTCTGGCGGACTTGGCTGTCAGCGATCCGAACGCTTTTTCGAAGATTGCCGCGATGGCCAAGGCTGAATAGTCGGCATGATTGCGGAACTGGAAGACCTCCAGAAAAAAGCGGAATCCGAGATTGCCGAAGCCCGAACCGAAAAAGACCTTTTAGACGTTAAAACCCGATATCTCGGCAGAAAAGGTTTGATGACCGGATTGCTCAGGAATATCGGCTGCGTTTCACCTGAGGAGCGCCCTCTTTTCGGTAAGCGGAGCAACGAGGTCAAGGATAAACTGACTGAAAAGATCGAAGCGGCTCTGGCAGGGATCAAGGTCATCGAAAAGGGGGATGTCCTCGCCCGGGAGAAGATTGACGTCACGCTTGAGGGACGGCGGATCAAACCGGGGAAACTCCATCCGGTGACCCAGGTTAAAAATGAAATCTGCTCCATTTTTGCCTCTTTCGGTTTTTCAGTCATGGAGGGGCCGGAGGTTGAACTGGATTATTATAATTTCGAGGCCCTCAATATTCCCAAGGACCATCCCGCTCGGGACATGCAGGACACCTTCTATATCGAAGAGAATATCGTTTTGCGCACCCACACCTCGCCGGTCCAGATCCGCACCATGTTGAAGCAGGCGCCGCCGGTCAGAATTCTGTCGCCTGGGCGGGTTTACCGGCCTGATTCTGACGTGTCGCATACTCCTATGTTTCATCAGATCGAAGGTTTACTGGTCGATAGGGGAATCAGTTTCGCCGATTTGAAGGGTATTCTAACTGTTTTCCTGCAGGAAGTATTTGGTGTACAGACACGTCTACGCTTTCGCCCCAGCTTCTTTCCCTTTACGGAGCCAAGTGCGGAGGTGGACATTCAGTGTGTCATGTGCCGCGGGGAAGGTTGCCGAGTTTGCGGTCAAACCGGATGGCTGGAAATCCTGGGTTCCGGAATGGTCGATCCCGAGGTTTTTAAAAATGTTGGTTACGATCCCGAAGAATACACCGGATTTGCTTTCGGTTTGGGGCTTGAGAGGATTGCCATGTTGAAGTACGGCATTTCGGATATCCGCCTGTTTTTTGAAAACGACTGGAGATTCTTGGAACAATTCTGATTAACATTTCATGGCAAGGTCCTTCCGGGCTTTTCTTGCCGAAGGATTGATGGGAAACGTATGCAGGTTAGCATCAAGTGGCTTAAAGATTATATCGAACTCAATCTGACGCCGGAAGAACTCGCCGAACAATTGACGATGGCCGGTCTCGAAGTCGAGGCCATGGAGCGCAAAACACCGGACTTCAGTGGGGTTGTCGTGGCGAAGATCCTCTCCATCGCACTTCACCCCAATGCTGATAAGCTTTCTCTTTGCCGAATTTCTACTGGAACAGAAGAATTCCCCGTGGTCTGTGGCGCGTCCAACATCAAGGAAGGCAATGTTGTGCCCCTGGCCAAGGTGGGGGCGACCATTCCCGGCGGATATACGATTAAACGCTCACAGATTCGGGGTGAATTGTCGGAAGGCATGCTCTGCTCGGAAGAGGAACTGGGTATCGGGGGAGACAACACGGGCATCATGATTTTGCCTTCCGGGTTGACACTGGGGCAGGACCTGACCCAGGCTCTTGATTTGAGTGACATGATTCTGGATATCGGCATCACGCCGAATCGCGCGGATTGCCTCAGCATGATCGGCATCGCACGGGAAATTGCCGCGTTGACGGGCAATTCCGTCAAATACCCGGAAATCACCATCAGGGAAATTCCGGAAGAAACAAGAGCTATCACATCCGTCAAAATCGAAGACCCTGATCTCTGCCCGCGTTATACGGCGAGAATTCTGAAAAATATCAAAATCGGACCGTCTCCGTACTGGATGAAGCAGCGTCTGGAAGCCGTGGGGTTGCGGTCGATCAATAATGTTGTCGATGTGACGAACTTCGTCATGATGGAACTCGGCCAGCCTTTGCATGCCTTTGATTACCGTTTCCTGGAAGAGGGACGAATTGTGGTCAGACGTTCGCGGGCCGGAGAATCTTTTATTTCTCTGGATGAAAAGGAGAGAATCCTGCGGGCGGATACCCTGATGATCTGTGACGGGAAGAAGCCTGTGGCGATCGGAGGGATCATGGGCGGTCTCAATTCGGAAGTCAAGGACGACACCGAAATGGTTCTTTTGGAAAGTGCATATTTCCTGCCGTCGTCGATTCGGAAATCGGCCCGCTGGCTGGGGATGGGAACGGATGCCGCCTTCCGGTTTGAGCGGGGCATCGACCCCGACGGTGTCGTACGGGCACTTAACCGGGCGGCCCAACTGATCGCGGAGACAACCGGCGGAAGCATCTGCCGGGGGATCATTGATGAATACCCGACCAAAGTCGACGTTCCACAGGCGATCCCGTTGCGTATTGGGCGGGTGAACAGCATCCTGGGGTCCAGCCTTGACGAGGCTAAAATTGTCAATACCCTGATCAATTTGGGCATGACGGTCAACATGACAGACAATCTGGGCAGTTATCTTGTGAATCCACCGAGTTATCGTGTTGATATTTCTCGGGAAATCGATCTGATTGAAGAAGTGGCTCGACTGGTCGGCTACGACCAGATAGATCTTAAGTTGCCCCGGATATCCGTTAAACCGATCGTCAAGGAAACCAAGCAGCTTCTGGATGAAAAAATCCGCCAAATCTTAAACGGCTGTGGTTTTTCGGAAGTGATCCACTACAGCTTTATTCCACCCAAAGCCTGCGAAATATTGAATATTCCAAGTGACGATGAGCGGTCTAAGATACTCAGGATTGCGAATCCTCTAACGGACGATCAGTCGGTCATGCGCACGACACTGGTCTTTAGCCTGCTGGATACGATGAGGATCAATGCCAATAACGGGTGTCATAACCTGAAAATTTTTGAGATGGGAAAAATTTTCATTGATTGTGGACGGGGCGATCAGCCATTGGAGAAAGAACGTCTGGGTGGGCTGATGACTGGTCTGGTCTACGACGATTTCTGGCATTTGAAAGATAAGCCCGCGGATTTCTACAACCTGAAAGGGGTGCTGGAAGACCTATTCGGTGCATTAAGATTATCCAGCGTCAGTTATGACGCCGCGCACACTGAGCCGTTCCTCCATCCAGGTCGCAGTTGTTGCGTGTCCGTCCAAAAGCATCCGGTTGGATTTCTGGGAGAATTGCATCCTGATGTTCAGGCGTCCATGGACCTGAAGAACAGAGCCTTGGTTTTTGAATTGGATATCGATGTGCTCGGCTGTCACTTTACCGGCCAGGTCAATTATCGTGAGGTTTCAAGGTACCCGGCGATCACCCGTGACGTTGCCTTCCTGATTCGCAATGAAATCGAGTCGGCGGAGATCGTCCGTCTGGGTGATCAATCAGGTGAGGAATTGCTTGAAAAAATCAACATTTTCGATATATATATTGGCGACGGCATACCGGAGGGAATGAAGAGTCTAGGGGTCAGATTCTCTTACCGTTCTCCCAGCAAAACGTTGAAGGACGAGGAAGTGAGCGAGGTTCACCGGGCGATTGTCAGCGCTATAGTCACGGCTACCGGAGCAAAAATCAGAGGGGAAAACAATTAGTATCCTGTTAGGAGGGCATAATGACCAAGATTGATATTATTCAGGATGTGTATGAGAAGTTGGGAATTCCCAAGAAAGATTCCGCCAAGATTGTCGAGTCCGTATTTGAATTGATGAAAGACAGTTTGGCAAAAGGAGAGAAAATCAAAATCTCCGGATTCGGCAATTTCATCGTCAAGGAAAAGAAATCACGTCGTGGCCGCAATCCGCAGACCGGTGAAGAGATTTCCATTTCGGCAAGAAGGGTCCTTACGTTCAAATCCAGTCAGGTTTTACGACGCGTCCTGAACGGTTGATTAAGGCTCAGAAAAGAATATCCTAATTCCTTGCCTGGAATCACGGAGGTATGCAGCGCAGCGGATCAACTTATGAGGATTTAGGATGTCATGGATGTCAATCTTCCCGATAAGGCTTATTTTCGAATTGGAGAAGTCAGTAAGATTCTCCAGGTCAAGCCTTATGTGGTTCGCTTTTGGGAGGCGGAATTTAAAATACTGAAGCCCGTTCGCGCAACCTCCGGTCATCGTCTTTACCGCAAGAAAGACATCGAAATGCTTTTTTTGATCCGGAAACTCCTTTATGAGCAGCGTTTTACCATCAGCGGCGCGAAGCAGTACCTGGCAACGTCAACCCGGGCAGAACCTCTCGTCAGGGTAGATTCCGATCAGATAAGGCTTGTGGAAATTAAAAGGGTGTTAACGGGAATTCGAGACCTAATCGGGTAAAGAAGTAAATGAAAAGGCCGTTGGAGATGATCCAACGGCCTTTTTTCGCATGTCGCTCTTTTATAGGAGATGGCGCCTATTTCTTCTTGCTGCTCCCTTTACTGGCACGTTTGGATGCCTTCAAGGGGTTGATCTTCTGAGTACTTTCCTTGAGTTCCCTGGTCACGTGAGATGCAATTGCGCATTTACCAACGATCCAACGACTGGCTGGATCGGCATAAACTTTACAGTACTGACCGGTTGGGTATTCAACGACCTTATTGCAGCCGATACAGCCTTCAATAATCGTACGACAACTGCCGTCCATGAACGAACAGCCGTTCTTGGTCATGAACGTACATTCAATACCTTCTTTAACAGTTTGACACAGCATATATCCACCTCTACTATTTTAAGAAAAAAGATCCCCCCCGAAGGCTTCGGTTCACTAACAGATGATCACGCCGATGTCAAGGGAATTGTTTAACGCCTTGACACCTTTCCTTTAACCATGGTAGAAAGCAACGCTTTCCACGCCCCCGTAGCTCAGAAGGATAGAGCAACGGATTCCTAATCCGTGTGCCGCGCGTTCGACTCGCGCCGGGGGCACCATTTAATGGTTTGCCCAGTTAATTTTAGCGATATAGGTCAATTATAAAGTTCATTCCATTTTTTATTCAGACGAAAATAACACTTTGTCACCTCGAAGAAGATCCGCGTGGAGATGCTTATGAAAAAGATTATGGCGATTTTGTTGGCGTTTTGTGTCATCTTTATTCTTGCAGGTTGCACTTCTCAGGGAAAAATGACCAGGCGAGATGAGACAAGACAGTCCATTGAGCAAGCAAAACAGGAAGCCACAGTAACCTGCGCGACCCAAGCACAATGCAAGAAAGCTTTTATTTTTGCCGAAATATTTGTTTCCGAAAACTCTTTTATGAAAATTCGACATTCCGACGACAGGATGATTTTAACCTTCAATCCAGATTACAACGGGCGTATCGGATTGGCTGTCCAGAAAACGCCCGCTGTCGATGAATCGGCTACGATTAGCCTCATCGCCGTCTGTAAAAATATGGACCGGCAGACCATTTGGGGAACATACCCTTATTTTGATGAATGCGCAGGCAAACTGATGAAGGTTTACAAGGAATTCAAACCCTACATTGAATCAAGACTCTCCAGTGGACAAGATAGGCATGGACTAATCCGGAGGGAGAATTAGGACGGGTTTTAGCATTATGGTTGGCCGGTAAATTTTTATCATCCTCCGACCGAAGTTGATTACCCCTGTTCGGCGTGAATGGATCCATCAGCCTATTCTTTCCCGCATCAAACATTCTTTAAGGGGAAGATTGCAATACAGTCATTTCACATATTTCGCCTGCTTGAGAATTACAAGCAGGCAATTTCTGAATTTTTTTTACCAACTCTTATATTAGAATCAGTTAAGAAAATGCGAAAGAGGAGTTCATATGAAAAAAACATTGGTCCTGATCTTGGTTGTTTTTTTGATGAGTTTAGTTCCTATTTTCGTGTCTGCTATGAGCAAGTCAATTGCAGCTGAGAGTTCTGCAAATAAGGACATCCACGCAAGAATCACGGCTATGGCCGATGAAATCCGGAATATGAAGAAGCAGATCGCGAATGTGGAAGCGCAGATACAGCAGCTTACGCAAGAAATTGTTCAGTGCAGCATGCCAATTCGCCAGGAGGTTCCTTATGAAAGACAACAGCAGCTGTACGACAGATTGGAACGAAAAATACAGCAGATCGATATGGAAATCCTCAAACTGCAAAAACTGCAGTATCGCCATTAGTCATTATGCATTTTATTCGAGATTAGGCAGGCGCGACCCCACGGTTTGCGTGTGGGCATTGATGATGTGGTACGGGGTTGAGGTTTGATCGATTTACGGGAAGGAAGGATGTCAATAAGAAATTACCGCCGAGATTATAAAGATTTATGGCAAAACAAGTGCAAGCTTTTTCCCGGAGTGTATCCAGGATACGATGAAGGAGTTGAAATGCCCCCGTATTTATCCCATCCATTCCGTTGGATTTCAGGTTGTGAATGCCGCCATTTTCCGTGTGCGCAAAAAAAGAGACCGGTCGCAGAGACCGGTCCCGTTAAAGACGAACTTTTTTTCTAATTAGTGGTGCTCTTCCATG
>CAYOYJ010000053.1:0-14561 GCA_964408155.1 uncultured Syntrophales bacterium | reverse complement strand
GAAATCGGCGGCGGGGTTCCCCAGGGAAAGACCTTCAAGGCCGTCCAGACGGGGGGGCCTTCCGGAGGGTGTATTCCCGCGTCGCTGTTCGATCTGCCCGTCGGCTTTGATGAGTTGGATAAAGCGGGATCCATGATGGGCTCCGGTGGGATGATCGTCATGGACAACACCACGTGCATGGTGGATATTGCCAAGTATTTCGTGAGTTTTCTGGCGAAAGAATCCTGCGGAAAATGCACGCCCTGTCGAGACGGTGTCCGGCGGATGCGGGATATTCTGGAAGACATCTGTGCCGGCCAGGGACAGGAAGGGGATATTGAACTGCTGAAGGATATGGCGGATGCGATGAGTGACGGATCGCTCTGCGCCTTGGGTGGCAGCGCCCCCAACCCGGTGTTGAGCACCCTTCGTTATTTTCAGGATGAATACGAGGCCCATATTCGGGACAAGAGGTGTCCGGCGGGAGTCTGCAAGGCCCTTATAAAATTCCGGGTGGCGGCGGACAATTGTACCGGTTGCACGAAGTGTCGGAAGGTTTGTCCTACCCGTGCGGTCAAGGGAAACAGGAAAGAGGTTCACGAGATCGATCAGACCCTGTGCATCCAGTGCCGTGCCTGCTATGAGGTCTGTGCGTTCAATGCCATTATTATAGAGTAAAGGGAAACAGATATGGTCAATTTAATCATTGATGGTAGAAATATTCAGGCGAAAAAAGGCAAGACCCTTTTAACCGTAGCCGGGGAGAACGGCATCGAAATTCCCACCCTGTGTTCTCATGAATCTGTCGAAAATTCCGGCGCCTGCCGACTCTGCGTCGTTGAGATCACCAAGGGTAAGAAAAAAAAGATCGTTACATCCTGTCTGTACGCGGCGGAAGATGGTCTTGTCGTGGAGACGCAGAGCGAACGGGTGCTTAAGGTAAGGAAGTTCGTCATGCAGCTCCTTATGGCGCGTTGCCCGACCTCCGATGTCATCCGGGATATGGCGGCGAAGATGGGCATTGCCCCCGAGCCGAGATTCAAGCCCAATCAGGACGGAAAGAAATGTATTATGTGCCGCCTCTGCGTAAAGGCTTGTGAAGAGGTGGTTGGCGTTAGCGCCTTGGGCTTCGCTTTCCGCGGCGTGGACAAAGCGCTGGGTACGCCGTTTCGTGAACCGTCGTCCGTCTGTATCGGTTGCGGAAGCTGCGCCTACATCTGTCCGACCCAGCAGATTGTCATGTCTTCCACAGAAGATACGCGGTCCATCTGTGGCAGAACCTTCAGGATGAAAGCCTGTTCGGTTTGCGGTCGTTACTTTGCTCCTGAAGACCAGTTGGACTTCATCAGCGAAAAGACAGGTGTGCCTATAGAAACTCTATCGGTTTGCGTCAGCTGTCGCTGACACCGGTATATTCCTCAGTAGCTCAGTCGGTAGAGCAGATGGCTGTTAACCATCGGGTCCGTGGTTCGAGTCCGCGCTGGGGAGCCAGACATAAAATCGCAATCAATGCGGTGTCCATAATCATAAAAGCCCTGACAGGGGTGGTTTCCTGTCAGGGCTTTTTGTTTCTGGGGGGGGCGGATCCGGAGTGGTTTTGAGAAACAAACGGCCCACCGTTTCAGCTGTTTTTCCTGGAACAACGGGCCGTTTTGAACGTCACCGTACGGGTATACCGATCCCCGGAGTAAATGATCGGGTCATATCCTTTCTCGAGCAAACGATTCGGTTTTAGAAACCGAGATATTTGAACGAAGCCTTTAACCGGGTGCGATAGGTGGAGACTTTATCGTCTTCGATTGTCAGGTCCAATTTCATGACTTCGGCGACTCGCATGTCTTTTATCGTTTTTGTTGCCACCTCGACGGCATTTTTTGCCGCATCCTCCCAGGAAACCCTGCTGACACCAACCAATTCGATAATTTTGTAAGTACTCTCAGACATGACACATCTCCTTTCTGTTAAATTCAATTCCGGGGGAATCTTAATGGGATAATCCCACTTTTAATGATGGAAGAAGATTGATTTAAATCAAACATATAAAGATCAAACCGTACGTTTTGAGTACCCTCAATTAAGGGTACACAATTATGATCTACTTATAAACATAAAAAATTTTTTAGTCAACTCCCAAGTTACCAAATTTAGAAACAACACCGGCATTCAATTTTGAAATACATTTCTGGTTTTTCTGACGTATTGGCCCAAATATCTCTTTAATACCTGTTTTATGCAAGTATTAAGTCCGTGTTAATCAAGTGTTGTCTTGTGCGTCGGACATACCATAATAGGGCCAACATATCAGAACCAACCATTTTGCAAGATCGGTCAGGCGATTAGGTAAATAAGATTTTTATACCAATGTAATAATTGAACAATTTTCATTGTCACGTTTTTTCAGTTCAAAGAGAGCATTATGGACCGTCTGTTAACGAAATCTTTGTCAACAATGTTTACATAAACTTCTACCGGGCCTTCGGCGGACGGATTAGGATCACCGAAGGCTTTTTAGTAATCAGGAAGGTAAATAATAAACTAAGGGAGGGTTTGTATCGATATGAGATGGAAGAAGATCATTTTGTGGATGGTCGTCGGGATTTTTACCGGGATACCGCTATGGGGGTGTGCTCCGGATCTGGAAGAGCAGCTTAAACCGTTTCAGGTCAGTTACTTCCGGCATAAGTTGATGAATGTGGCATTTTCGGACGCCCAGCATGGCTGGACCTCCGGAGATCAGGGACTGATTCTTGCCACCAAGGATGGAGGAAAGACCTGGTCGCCGCAGAAAAGCGGCACCCAGCATACCCTGCGAGCCATCAGTTTTATCGACGCTAAGCGCGGCTGGATGGTCGGTGGTGCCGGAACCATCATCAAGACGGAAGACGGCGGGCAGACCTGGAAGCCGCTCAACAGCGGAACCAAGGATGACCTCATGTGTGTCAAATTCCTCGACGACAAACGGGGATTTGCTGCCGGCGCCTTTTCGCTTTTTCTCCGGACGGAAGACGGTGGGCAAACCTGGACGGACATGACCGATCAGTTTTCCGAAGAAAAGGAGTCCGTTGTGGACACGACCGGGATGTCCATGGAAGAGAAGATGGCTGCCTTGAAGGAGGAATTCGCTGCGGACGGGGGTGAAGAGGAAGGGGAAAGTGTTATTCCTCTGAATCCGATGATCAACGAGATCTTTTTCATCAGTCCGCTCAAGGGTTGGACGGTCGGCGAAGCCGGCTCGATCTGGACTACGGGCGACGGCGGGATGAAATGGGTGAAACAGAAGAGCGGCACGCTGGAAGACCTGTTCGGCGTTTTTTTCAAGGACGAAAACGAAGGCTGGGCTACCGGGTTGAATGGGACCCTTTTGTATACGGACAACGGAGGGAAGACCTGGAAACCACAGGCATCAACCGTCGTTCAGTCCCTCTTTGACATTGCCGTTTCGGGAGATCGTGGTTATGCCGTCGGCAACGCCGCCACGATGATCGAGACAAAAGACGGCGGTAAGACCTGGAAGGAATTCAAGCCCCCCTCCATTCAGAGTTATTCCTGGATTCGCGGCCTGACCGTGATCAAGGACGTGCAGGACAAGTACGTGGCGGTCGGCGGACTGGGAACCGTTATGATCAGCAATGACGGCGGTATAACCTGGGAAAAGATCAGTTAGGGGCGAAGGAGGGACCCACATGATAGAAAAAACAGTCGATTTCATTTTCGAGAAGCGCAAGGTGGTCTTGGGCATTATCATCGCCTTTACGCTCTTTTTTACCATTTTTATGTTGAGAATCAATATCGCCACAAACTACGATGATCAGCTTCCCACGAACCATCCGTTCCGGGCGGTCCATGAACAGTACAAGGACAAGCTGGGCGGGTCGCACATGGTTCTCGTTATGCTCAAGGTCAAAAAGGGCGATGTCTGGAATATCCCCACCCTGAAGAAGATCCAGCACATGCAGGAATCCATGGATTCGATCGCGGGCGTCAACCATTACCAGGTCAATTCACTGGCCTCGCCGCGCGTCAAGCAGGTGGAGGTGACCTCCGGCGGCGGCCTGTCCTTCAAGGCGATCATGTCGGAGGTGCCGAAAACGGACCGGGAAGTGGAGGTTCTGGCTCGCAACGTCCACCTGAACGACGCGGTCTATGGACCATTGATTGCCTTCAACAACCAGTGTGCGCTTATCACGGCCAACTTTATCGAAGGCAGTTTCAAATACGGCGACGTGTTTTTCAAGGTCAACAAACTGGTCAAGGAGATGACCGATGAGAACACGGTGGCCTTTGCCGCGGGCGAACCCATGCTGACCGGATGGATTTTCCATTACCGGACGGAGACGATCATGATCCTGATCGGGACCTTTGCGGTTATGGGGTTGCTGCTGTTTCTCAACTACCGGAATCTGCTCGGCGTGGCCGTACCCATGATCGCCGCGTTTACCAGTGCGATCTGGGGCCTCGGCTTCTGCGGTTTGCTCGGGTTCAGCCTGGACCCGCTGATTCTGGTCATACCTCTTCTGTGCATGGCGATTACGGTCAGCCATTCGGTCCAGATGTGCCAGCGTTACTTCGAACTCCTGGATGAATTCAAGGACAAGGAAAAGGCGGGCCGGCTGGCCATGCAGAGTATTTTGCCGCCGGGCATGCTGGGGCTGATCACCGACATCGGCGGTATGGCCTGCATCGCCGTCGCCCCCATCCCGCTTCTCCAGAAACTGGCCGTATTTTGCGGCTTCTGGGTGGCGAGTATTGTCGTCAGCGCCATGATTTTGATCCCCATCATCGTCCAGTTTTTCCCGGTGCCGAAGAATCTGGATAAAATCGCCCGGCCGGAGAAGACCAACTTTATGGAAAAACGGGTGCTGGGCGGTTTTGCCGCCATGGCGACCGGAAAATCGGCGTATGTCGTGACAGGCCTGGGTGTGGTCATTTTCGTGTGGGCGATCTGGGTGACCAGCAAGATGAATATCGGGGACATCCATCCCGGTTCGCCGATCCTGTGGCCGGAATCGATCTATAATGTCGCCGTCAAGAACATCAACGAGAACTTCGCCGGGACGGAGGAACTCTTCTTCATCGTGGAAGGGAAGGAGCCGGGTCTGATCCGGCAGCCGGAAATCCAGCGGAAGATCCGGGAATGTCAGATCTACATGGAAAAGAGCGCGGAGGTCGGTTTTACCCTGTCCATTGCGGATTTTGCCCCGGTGGTGAATAAGATCATCCATGCCGGAGATCCGAAGTGGGAAGTGATTCCGGAGGATGCGGTGATGATGGGGAGCGTCATGAACGTCGTCATCGGCGGGTCCGCCCCGGGCGATTTCGACCGCATGATGAGCCGGGACCACAAGGACGCGAATATCGTTGTCTGGTGTAAAGATCACCGCGGTGACACGATCCGCCAGGTCATTGCCCGCGCCCGCAGTTGGATCGAACTGAACAAGGATTACGACCAACTCAAATTCAGGCTGGCCAGCGGATATCTGGGCATTCTGGGAGCGGTCAACGAAGTCGTGGCCCAGGCCCAGGCGCAGAATATCGCCCTCATCCTCGGTATTGTCATCGTCTTCGCCGCCTTCACCTACAAGTCGCTGCTGGCCGCGGCGATTCTGGTGTTTGTTCTGTTGCTGGGGAACTTCCTGACGATGGTGTTCATGGTTTTCAAGGGGATCAGCCTGAACGTCAACACCATCCCGGTAGCTTCGATCGGGATCGGCGTCGGTGTCGACTACTCGATCTATATTCTCTCGCGGATCATCGAGGAGTATGCAAACTACCGCGACCTCAAGCTGGCGATCCCCGTTGCCCTGCGGACAACCGGGAAGGCGGTGACGTTTGTGGCGGTGACCCTCTCCGGCGGCGTCATCCTGTGGTACTTTCTGTCGTCGCTCCGGTTCCAGGCGGAAATGGGGTTGCTGCTGGCCCTGGTGTTGATCTTCAACATGCTCCTGACCCTGATTTTACTGCCGGCGATTATTTTTGTGCTGAAACCCAAGTTCATTGAAAAGGGATCGGCTCTGGTGCGGGAAAAGGTGGTCGGCGGCTGAGCGACTGCACCGTTTTATAAAAAAGCGTTTCATTCCGGCCCGGAAATGCCTGTCAGGCGTTCCCGGGTTCCGGAGTTTAAGAGAACGAGCAAAATACACGGTTCAAGAAACAAAAATAAAACACAGATGGGAGGTGAGAGACGAAGCGGAAACAGGTGGAACGGATCGTGGTGACGAAGGCATTCAATCCTTGAAAACGTAAAGAAGGAGGCAGTGTTATGGGAGGGAAAACAAGAATACTGATCGGTTTGATTGGACTTTTTATGGTCCTGACCTGGGGCGGGAGCGCCTGGGCGATTGATTACGGCAATTTTTCCGTATCCGGCTGGGTGAGAAACCAGATCGCCTATAATGTCGGGCATGCAAACCCATATAATGTGTTGGGTGAGTCGGCTGATGGGGAAAGAGACCGGATCAATCTGAAAATGTTCAATACGGCGGTTCAGTTGAAGCCGCAGTACCATTTTACGGATAACGTTTCGGCTTTTGCACGATTCATCGCGTCCATCGACCGGGCGACGGAAACCGATTACCCCGGCGATGTGGACCTTTATCCAAAGTCCTACGATATGGATATGCTGCTCACCGGCGACGAATGGATGATCGGCCTCAAGGAACTGTACATGGATTTCGATACCCAGTACGTCTGGTTGTGCCTTGGCAAGCAGCAGGTCTCCTGGGGACAGTCCGACGGCCTGCGGCTCCTGGACATCATCAATCCCCTGGACAAGACCTGGCACGGCATCAGCCTGAACGAACCCTATCTGGACGCCTTCGACAATCTGCGGGAATCCCTGTGGATGGCGCGGTTGACCTTGAAATCCCCCTGGGAAACGGACAACCTTCAGGACGTGCAGTTGGAACTCCTGTGGCTGCCCGGTCATTTCATCGGCTCCCAGTTTGTGGGTCACATCAACCCGGTTCACGGTTCCCCCTACAATTTCGAACCGGATTACTTCACGAATACAAACATTACTCCTGGCGGCCAGGAGTGGGGCTTACGCCTGATGGGTAAGTACAGGGGCCTCGAATGGTCACTGAACTATTTCCGCCATTACGAGGACGATGGCCTTTATCAGTGTGATACGGTGAATTTTGCGCATCCGTGGAAACAGCCGGTTGAGGTTATATCCCATACCGTCCATCCACGGGTTGATTCCTATGGTTTCTCTCTGACCTATGATGACGCCCTGAACACCAAGGCCGTGTACCGCATGGAGTTTCTGTACCAGGATCGGCCCTATGAGAAGGATTATACGAATGGCGCCTTAGGAAGTCCCTGGCCTACCGACATCGAGAGGAGAAAGACCGCCAAGGCCCTGATCGGCATCGACCGGCCGACTTTCGTCAAGTTTCTCAATCCGAACCGGACGATCAGCTTCGGGTTCCAGGCCTTCGTAATCCAGGTGCTCGAGGACGGCAATGATATCAAGAAAGACGGTTTGACCTTGAACGGGTCCCACCCGGCGGAAACCACGACCATGTTCAGCTTCTCCGCGGATACGGGTTACATGCAGGACCGCATTAAACCCCAGATGCTCTATATTTTCGACCCGGGCCGGAAAGGCCATTACTTTCAGTTGGGTACGGAATTCCGCATCACGGACAATATCCTCTGGTATGTGGGCGGTACCCTTTATGACGGTAAACACAGCGATAATGCGGCCAATGACAACCTGGCCTACTTCGAGTGGGCGGATGAAATCCAGTCGCGAATCACGTTTCAATTTTAATAAAGGAGGGAAATACGCATGAGATTCAAGAAAAAGATGATGACATGGACGGTATTGACCGGTGCTTTGCTCCTGCTCATCGCGGGGGTGTCGCCGGTTGCGGCCCTGACGGATCAGCAGGCCAATGTACCGGGTTACCACGGCATGGAGCAGAACCCGGACAAATTCGATTTCACGGGTATGCCCATGAAGATTCCCAACAGTGAAGTCGAAAAACTGTCCAACGGAAAGATCAAGGTGGGCATGGTCATCAACCAGAAAAACGTGGACAGCATGAAAGATGAGCTGATTGCCCTGACCAGCCCCGGCATCTACAACATGGTGAAAAGAGGCATGGAAATGGTGATCGCCGACTACAAACCGTGGCCGGTGCCCAAGGTGTTCGGCGCCGTGACCAAGGCCAACGCCGGTCAGGCCGTCATCACTGCCGACGGAAACCTGAAAACCAAGAGCGGCAAGTGGTGGATCGGCGGCATTCCCTTCTTCACGGTTGACGAGAAGGACCCCCAGGCGGGCATTAAGGCCTGGTACAACCAGATCAACACCTATGACGGTGATGACTTCACCCACGACTGGGTCAGCATGTTCTTTGTTGGCTCCCGGGGTCAGCGGGAAAGAACGGTTGAAATGAGCTGGGACCGCATCTTCCTGACCAGCCGGGAGATTCTTCCTCCCAAACCGTCCTATGATCCCAAGGTGGAAGATATCTTCTTTAAGGAACTGGTTTACGTACAGAGCCCGGCGGACCTGCAGGGTTTCGGTAACCTGACCTACCGCTACAACGACCAGAACAAATCGGATGACTCCTTCGCCTACATTCCGGCCATGCGGCGCGTCCGCCGCCTCACGAGCGGTCAGCGGTTCGACGCGTTCGTCGGCTGTGACTCCGCCATCGGCGACTTCCGGACTCTGGATGTGCCTCTGGCCCGCTGGAACTGGAAATTGATCGATGTGCAGCCGAAACTGACGAATCTGTACTCCTGCGATTACATTACGGAGAACAAGAATGCCCAGCGGAGGCACCCCACCACGGTGGGCGATAAATTCCCCCGCATGAACTGGCGTCTGTGGCCCAATGTCTATGTCATCGAAGCAACGCCCAAAACCCGCGGCGACTGCCCCGTTTACAGCAAAAAGGTTCTCTGGTCCATGGGCGGAAACTGGAAAAGCGGGCTGGCCGACGCCTATGACCTCCAGGGGAAACTCTGGAAAACGACCCAGAACTATTTCTACGGTTACGGTGACGGCAAAGTGCTCGATCTGATGGCACATTACGAGACGGACTTCTATACCTACGACCACCAGGCCGACCATGCGTCGCCCTGGCATATTGACTTTCCGCATCGGAAATTCAACGTCGGATTCACGCCCGAGCGCTTTTCGACGAAGTATCTCCAGCGGTATGGTCATTAAAAACAGAGGTTAAAGGATCGCGTAACGTGATCATTCTTGACTGGGGATCGCCGGCATCGTTTTTTCCCGGCGATCCCCACCCTCCCCCGCATCGGCAGACGCATTTTCCATGGCGGGAGGAATAGCATCCGGTTAAATCGTTTTTGATGTTTCCGGAAAGTAGAGATCAGGGCCGACGGAGGTGAATTTTTCATCTCCGCCGAAGAGATGCGGCGCATGGAAAACATGCGCCGTATTTTTTCCATCGGGGAGGAAAAATCAGGAAGGACCCGGGCGGAAAGTGTTTCTTGAAGGCCCTGACCTGAGAATCATATTGCCATTTCTTCGGAAGTTTAATAAGGTTGGTAAAAATTTTTTTACAGGGGGGACTATGGTCAACAAGGTTATCTTAATCGGCAGGCTGGGCGCGGATCCGGAGGTGCGTTACACGCCGGATGGGACAATGGTGGTCAATTTCCGCATTGCGACGGACGAATCGTACCGGAATAAGCAGGGCGAAAAAGTGACAAAAACCGAGTGGCACCGCATTGTCGTTTTCGGGCGCCTGGCGGAGATCTGCGGTAACTACCTGGGAAAAGGAAGGCTCGTTTTCATCGAGGGAAAATTACAGACCCGGACTTGGGACGACAAGGACGGGAACAAGCGCTCCCTGACGGAAGTACTTGCCTCCAATATGCAGATGCTGGAATCCAAGGGACAGGGCAGGGGACAGGATACCGTCATGGATGAACCCAAGCCGGCTTATGGTCTGGACGAGCCGATGCCGGACGAAGACGTCCCGTTTTAATGGGGTCGGTTTTACTTCTTTTCTTCGCCGTTGATCTTTTTTGATTCGGGTGTGACGTCAATATCTTCCGGTTCACGGGTGGCTTTCTTAAAGTTTTTAATTCCTTTGCCGAGGGCGTTTCCGATTTCCGGGAGTTTGCCCGCTCCGAAAATGATCAGGATAATGACGAGAATAACCAGTAATTCCGGCATGCCGATTCCAAACATGTTCAACACCTCTTCTTTTTCAAATTCAATTCATCTATCATCCCATGCGGATGATCAGGGAAGGTGAAAGCGCTTTTTTATGTCGCCGAGTTTAGATCATAGGGAAGGGAATGTCAAAGGATATTCTTGAGATCGATCGGCTTTTCAGGGCAGAGTCACGTGGATAACCTGCCCGCTTTTCCCCTGGGGCGGAAGCAGTTTCCCATCTAAAATGACTTCGACGCCGCCTGCGTTACCGAGATCCAGCTTGAACTGATTTCCCGTAAAGGTTACCACATCACCGGGCTGGAGTAACGCCTGATGCCCCTCCTGGCCGTCAATCAGGACTCCGATCCAGGTGGTTTCCTTCGCCTTAAGGAGCAATTTTTGTGTACCGGGCGCAATGCTTGTCGGAGCATTGGCGGCCGGAACAGGCGGGGACGGCGGTTTGGGAGAAACCGGCGGAGTTCCTATCTGAGGCACAACCGCTTGAGATTGTGGGGCTGCCGGAGCGGGAGGCGCTGTTTCCGGAAGGGGTACCTCCGGTGTCGGTGCCGGAACGCTTTCGGTCGGCGCGGGTGTTTCCATTTGGGGTACAGGGGTAACGCTTTGTCGGTTCGGATGGGTCGACTGTTTGGGATATAGGTTATAGAAGAATAACACAAGGGCTGCTGCGATGAACAACGCACCGAGCAGGGGCCAAAGGACCTTGCGAAACGGGAAACCCTGCGGCGGTCTTTCGGCGTCTTCGATTTTCCGTACCGATCGGGGATCTTCCTGTGGCTTCAGGAAAGCGTCGTATTTTTCCAACACGGGGCGGGCATCGATTGCGAGAAACTCCGCATACTGCCGGATAAACGCTTTGGTGTAAACGGGCGGAGGCAGGGAGGCAAAATCACCCTGTTCCAGGGCGGCCAAGTTCTTTGCGCTGATCCGTGTTTGCGCAAAAACCTCGGCCAGCGTCAGCCCCATTTCCTCTCGCCGGAGCGCAAAATGCCACACATCATTTTCCGCGAGTGGGATCGGGATTTCTTCTGCCGGAAGGCTGTTTGTGTCCGGGTTTGTCATCTGCCTGCCTCTGGATTTCTCCCCCTTATCCGTAAGACGCCTCGTCTGGATTTTGTCGGTAAAACTTTGCAGGTATTTATCACCAATTAGCCGTATCTGCAATAAGAACATAGCGGGCGAGTGATCAGGCGGCGGCAATTCCCATGGCGATTTTTCGTGTCCTGATATAAAATAGCGCATCAATATCCATTATTGCGCACAGGGGGAGTTCTGATGTCATCCTATCTGGAATCGGCAGTGTTCATGGCCCGTCAGGCGGGCTTGCTTCTGAAGGAGAAATTCGACCAGCCCCATACGATCGAGTACAAGGGCGAGATCAATATCGTCACCGAGGCCGACCACGCATCGGAAGCGCTGATCATCCGGCACATTCGAGAGATGTATCCCGATCACGATATTCTGACCGAGGAATCAAAGGGTCGTGCTACCGGGGCCGACTTTCGCTGGATTATTGATCCCCTCGACGGGACGACGAATTATGCCCACGGCTACCCCGTCTTTTGTGTGTCCATCGCCCTGGAAAAGAGAGGGGAGATTTGTTGCGGCGCCGTTTACAATCCCATGCTGGATGAAATGTTCTTCGCCTCAAAAGGCGGTGGTGCTTTCCTCAATGATAAGACCATCCATGTTTCCGGGACGAAAGACCTGTCAAAAAGTCTACTGGCGACGGGGTTTCCCTACGACGTCCGGGACAGCCTCGAAAACAACATGAATTACTTCAGTCATATGGCTGTAAACGTTCAAGCCATCCGGCGTGCCGGGGCCGCGGCTTTAGATATGTGCTACGTTGCCGCCGGTCGCTTCGACGGTTTCTGGGAACTGAAGCTCATGCCGTGGGATACCGCCGCCGCCTGGCTGGTTGTCAGGGAAGCGGGGGGCTGGGTGACGGACCTTTTCGGAGGGCTTTTTTTCCTGGAAGCGCCCCATGCGCTGGCCTCCAACGGAATTATTCACGAGGGATTGATCACCATTCTATCTCAGGCGCGCCAGGGGGAAGGAAGATAAACCCAACAGTCATATAAAAAGCCTTCCCGGTCAAGCCCCCTTATGATTTTCAGTAAGTGTTTCTCTTTACCTTCATTCAGATGCCCCGCCAAAATTCGATGGTCACCATTTTAAACACATCTTGACAAGAAAAAATGGGTGACTATATTACCTTTGGCATTGGAGATAATCAAGCATATTAGTATGTTATGTCATTTCAGGCGTGCTGCGTCCGCGCACGGGAAAACAGAATAAATTCATTAAACAATCTTATCAAGGAGGTATGCGTTATGTTTGGACCCACAGTTTGGCGATTCGGCAGAGTAACGGATCCATTTAGAGAAATGCAGCGCCTTCAGGGTGAAATGAACCGGCTTTTCTCTACGGTTGATTCTCAGATCAGTCAGGAGTATCCGCCGATCAATGTCTGGCTGGGCCAGGAAGATGTCATTGTCACGGCGGAGGCGCCTGGGATTGATCCGGAGGTCTGCGAGATTTCCGTGATCGGCGATACCCTGACCGTCAGCGGGAAGGTAGACCCCGAAACGCTGAAAGAAGAGGAAAGCTATCACCGGCAGGAGCGAAATTACGGCAGTTTCAAGCGGGTGTTGCAGTTGCCTTTCCATGTCAATGCCGAGAAGGTTGAGGCGAAGTATGAGAAGGGGATTCTCAGAATCACCCTGCCCAGAGCCGAAGAAGACAAACCGAAGAAGGTGTCGATTCAGGCGGACTAAGCAAGAAGGGAGGAATCAGTCGTATGTCCAAAGAAACGAAAGAAGTACAGAAACAGTCGGCCCAGACCCCGGTGGAAACGGAGCGCACCCGTAACGGCAAGGTCTATGTGCCGAAAGTCGATATCTATGAAACGAAGGAAGCGATCATTGTGTTGGCCGACATGCCCGGCGTCGATGAAAAGACTGTCGATGTCGTGCTGGACAAGAACACCCTCACCATCTCGGGTACGTCGGAACCTCTGTCCTTTAAGGATTATTCCATCGGCTACTGTGAGTACGATGTGGGGGATTATCAGCGCGCCTTTACCATTTCCGACGAGGTGGACAAGGACAAAATCGAGGCGACCGTCAAAAACGGCGTCCTGCGGTTGATTCTGTGCAAGGCGGAAAAGGTCAAGGCCAGAAAGATCGCCATCAAGGGCGCATAGCGCTGAAATCGGTTTTTGAAAGGAGGAGAGATTATGGCGAAAAAGAATCTGCTGCCTTCTTTATGGAAGGGGACCTCGGTGCCGGTCGGCAGGGTAGACAGTCCGTTTTCTTTTTTTCAGCAGCGGATGAACGATCTGTTCGACGATTTTTTCAGCGGTTTCCCGCTGGCGTCCCCCGGCGCCTTGGATGATCGCATCGGCGCCTTTTATCCGTCCATCGACGTCAAAGAAGGCGACAAGGAAATCATGGTAAAGGCGGAGCTTCCGGGTTTGGAAGAGAAGGATATTGAGGTTCTGCTGGCGGAGGACACCCTGACCATTAAGGGTGAGAAAAGAGAGGAAAAAGAAGACAAGGGGAAAAATTACTACCACATGGAGCGGACCTACGGATCCTTCCATCGGGTCATTCCCCTGCCGGTGGAGGTTGAAGCCAATAAAGTCGAGGCAGCCTTTAAAAATGGGGTGTTGAGTGTGGTCCTGCCGAAGACGGAGAAAGCCAAGGCGGCAAGCAGGAAGATTTCCATAAAAACGGAATAAACACCGGATTTGTCGGTGTACAAAACAACAGAACCGGGAGGCGGGAAGACCCGCCCCCGGTTCTGTTGGCTGTCTTCTCTTCCAGACTTTTACGGTGTACGTGCGGCGTCGAAACGTCCCCAACAAAATCGGCAATCCTCCTTCAAGGCTTTACCAGGCACATGCTCGGCCACAGGATCGTTCCGTTTCCCAGGTCGAGGCCTCCGCCGCCTTCGCCGTAGCCGCCCATAAGGTGGATGAGTGTACTGAGCGGCATGGGATTCCGGCAGTCTCTCATCAGGACCAGATCGGTGTTTTCCTGCAGCGGCCCGTGTTGAAGATATTGGGCAATGATCGACTTCGTTTCTTCTGTTTGGGTATATTTGGATAAAACCGGCTGGAGATATTCCGGCGGAATGACCAGGATGTTACCTTGAACGATTTGCATCATGGTTCCCGCAGGATAATCTGTGCGTTCGCTTTGGGAAACGGCGGAAAGGGGCTCTCTGGCGTAAATAATGACGGATGCATCTTTATTGATGACAAAGTTGCGATAACCGATATGTTTCTGTGCTGTTTGGTTGGTGCGCTGGTCTCCCGTTTGCTTGCCCTTCGTGGCCGCCGTCGAAGCGGTACAAAGCATGGTTATGCAAAGAACAACCATCGTCAGTATGAACTTTTTTAACATATTTA
>CAYOYJ010000052.1:0-14795 GCA_964408155.1 uncultured Syntrophales bacterium | reverse complement strand
CAAACGTCTCCTCCGGGCGGCGCGCCGGCGATTTTGATCGTCACGTTACGCCTTAACGGACAAACCCTTTCTTGCCTGCTAAGCTGACGGAGGAATGTGCAAGTGAATCGAAATGATGGCGGTTTTACTCTCATCGAGGTCATTGCCTCCCTGGTAATCCTGGGAATCATCGTAGCGATTACCGGCTTGGGTCTTGTCGAAGGCATCCGGTCTTATTTGTTCACGCGGATGACCGCGGACACGGTTCAACAGGCCCAGTTCGCGCTGACCCGCATGAGACTGGAATTTGTAAACATGGAGGCGCCTTCAGCCGGCAACATCGATTCCATCTCGTTCCGCAGTGACAATACCCGACGGAGCGCTGTCGGCAGCGGGTATCTTAACTTGGGGTATGATACCCCCGGAACGACATACCAATTCAGCAGGACGGGAGTACAGATCAATTTGACCCGTCGCGCCTCCGGCGGCTCCGCCGGGACGCAACCGCTGATCACCGGTTTAGGTCCTTACGGAACGAACGCAGCAGCAGATGCCTTTCTCGGCTATACGGTGAACACCGCCACGTCACCGTCGGGAAGCCTGCCGGGTGACTTCCGCGACCTGAAACTCATCACCGTCCGCTTGATTATGAACCGCACCGATGAAAATGGAACCTTGACCTTTGTCACGGCGGTCAATCCCAGAAACAACGGTCTTGCCAACTGTCCGGAATCGATACCGGGAGGACAATAAATCCCTTGCTGAAATGCTGCCGGAAGAAAGAGAATCGCCCATGAAAAGGATCTTCCCCGGGCAAAAGGCTGAAATACGCATGGATTTACAGCGTGGTTTTGCCTTGCTTACCATCATCTTCGGGCTGATACTGTTTTCCGCGCTTGTTGCAGGGATGCTTTACCTGTCTTCGTCCAGCAGCCTGGAAACGATTTCTTCCAACCAGAGTTTAAACGCCTGGAATCTGGCGGAATCCGGTTACCGCTACCTTGCCGCCAATTATTTGAACACCCTGGACCAAAATGACGATGGTGACGCCGATGAAGAAAAATCCGCCTTTTTGGAACTCATCGACGGCAAGCGGTTCAGGGTCAGCAATCGGGGTTCCTTTTCGCTGCGTGTGATGCCGTACTATTTTTCTAATCGTTCGGGCACAACGACTCCTGCAACCAATTTTACCGTCCAACTGCCCGGAAGTACTCCGTCGAACTTCACTATGCCCGCAACCGGCACAATCATGATCGGCGACGATGATCCCGCCTCGGTCCCGCCCAGGGATTACAGCAATGGTTCCTTCAATGCCGCCACCGGCGATTTTTCCTTCAGACTCGCCTCTTCCGCCGTCGCCATTAAGCGAGGCGCGAGCATTTATCTGGTCCTCTATCCCAGCGCCGTGCAGAACAACCTCTCCCCGGGCAACCATCTGAATCTGGCCCTCAATACCTATACCGGTGACAGTTTTCAGCGGCGCGGCGGAAACATTCAAATAGGCTCGGAGCAGCGACTGTATCGGTATGACACCGCCACGGTCAGCGGTAATGTTTTATCCCTCGCCAATCTTCGCCACAGTGACGGGTCTGCTTTCAACACGTCCGTGCTGACCACCACACCGGTCATTTTCAAGAAATTTCTAGTCCTGAAATCCCTCGGTGAAGTCGGTCCGGAACAACGGTCTCTCAGCTTCTACCAGGCGATCCATGACAGCACGCGTCAACCGCCCCCTGATGTGATCAACTTGAACACCGCCGCCGCGCTGAGCGGTAATTTCGGACGAGACAGTTCCATTGCCGATTCATCCGTAGAAACAAGACGATTCGCCGGGGGCGGGAGCGGCGCCATCGCCAATGTCAATACGCTCAGCGCCACAAACCGAGGCGGCGGCACAGGCCTGAACGACTATAAATGCGGCGCGTTCTGGTACAACAACACATCCAAAATTAACAGCAATTGGTCTGTCACGAAAAACTTGAGTTATGATGTACAGGTTAAGGTCAGTTCGGGGTACCAACTGAAGGAACTGACCATGGGTTTGGCTTTCCGGGCACAGAATACCGCCGGAACGGGTAATCCCAACTCCTTCCTGGCGCTGACCTTCATGCTGTATAATCTACCCACATTATATATCAATCAGGTCACGTCCACGGGTAATCCCGCGATCGCCCCCGGCGATACGGTGACGGGGGAATCCAGCGGCGCAAACGGCACGGTACAGGGGACTCCGAAGGTCACATCAGGCGCTTGGACGGATGGCAATGCCGCCGCCAAACTGCGCCTGGTTCAGGTGACAGGAACCTTCTCCAACAATGAATTCCTCCGGGTCAATGGTGTCCGTCGAGCAAGGACTCTCGCAAGTAATTCATACCTGCCTGCTGCGAACGACTTCATTCCCAATGAAATCAAGCCAAAGTTTGACGACTTCAGCACGGCCAACCATAACATCGGCCCGCTGTTACTGGTACTCTGGGAGCGCAAAAGCGACAACACCTTCCGCTGGCTTTCTTATAAGGATGTGTCCTACGACCTCTATACCCGGGGGCTGCAGGATTGGCCCAGCCCCTATGGAACCTGCACCAGCAGCTGCAACAAATACGACGGCCAGGTGGTTAACGATAACGCTTCCCTCCTGATCCGGTTGAAGGAGAAAAAGGAAGCCCTCCTGCCGGGTTTTGCGACGGTTAAGTTTAATGAGATCAATGCATTCTACGGTGACGACTCGGCCCGCTACACGGGTGGAAGAATCGGAAACAGCTTCGCCTACGACATTATGGCCAATCGGCTCCGTTATCAAATCGGCAGCCCCTCGTCCTTTCCCACCTGGCCGCCTAAATGGCTGACCAGCTGGAGTCCGACCGTAGATTATTTTTCCCATATCGAAAACCCGGATACCCAACCTCAATTCCAGTGGGATGCGATCAATCCGAATGTGACGGACATCCCCGTGCTCCAAATACTCCATGACGGAACCCTGCGCCTGGCTGAACTGGTTACACCCGACTCCGGTTCCTACACGCAATCGGAAATCGGTATGATCGGCTGCGGCAACGTCACCTCAGGCAACAATGCCATAAGCTTTGGGGATTTTTCCTTGAAAATCGGTATCAACGGTCATGAATACGGCGGTTTTTCCGGAACCCGCATGGCTTGGGAATAACATCAAAGAACCGTTGGCGTGTTAAAAGCATTCTATCTATCTTCGCTGAAAAACAGCCAAATCATCGTTCTGGGCGGGTGGTCTGAGAACTGGATTCTCCGCCGGCGGGGCAGAATCCGGTTCTTTTGTCCAACTGAACTATTCCTCGGTCTCCTCGCCTTCCCCCTCGTCTTCGGAAAGCTCTTCCTCGTCCCCTTCCAGCTCGTCGGTTGTCTCGGGAGAGGTATCGCGTTCCACCCGGGCCATGCTGACGATACGTTCCTCCTCGCTCAATCCGATGAGTTTCACCCCCTGAGTGCTCCGGTGAATCAGGGAAATTTCGTCCACCCGCAGGCGGATGATTTTTCCCGTATCGCTGATGAGAACCACGTCCTCTTCACCCGTCACCTGGCAGATGCCGGCGACGCAGCCGACCTTGGAGACAGTCTTCAGGTTGATGGTTCCCTTGCCGCCACGGCCCTGCAGGGGGTATTCGACCACGAGGGTGCGCTTACCGTAGCCGTTTTCGGAAACGGTCAGGATAGCGTTGCCTTCCGCCAGAATTTCCACACCCACGACGCAGTCGTCTTCTTCCATGCGGATACCGGTCACCCCCCGGGCGGTTCGTCCCAGATCCCGGACGTCTTCGGCATGGAAGCGGATGGCTTTGCCCTTCCGGGTCCCCAGGAAAATATCCTGCCGGTTGTTGGTGATCTGAACATCAATCAGGTCGTCTCCCTCATCAACGGACATGGCGATGATGCCGGTGGAACGTGGATTTGCGTAAGCCGACAGGACGGTCTTTTTGATAATCCCCTTCTTCGTCACCATGACAATGGACTTGTCGTCCGTAAACTCGCGTACCGGAAGGACGGCGGCCAGTTTTTCATCCTGGGCCAAGTTGATCAGATTGACGATGGCCTTACCCCGAGCGGCGCGTCCCGCCTGGGGGATCTGGTAAACCTTGAGCCAGTACACGCGGCCTTCGGTTGTAAAGATCAGAATGTAGTGGTGGGTCGAGGCGATAAAGATCTTCTCCACGAAATCCTCTTCCTTGGTCTGCATTCCCACCTTGCCGCGCCCTCCCCGACGCTGACTGCGGTAGAGGCTTACGGCGTTGCGCTTGATGTAACCGGAATGAGACACCGTAACGACCATGTCTTCCTCGACGATCATGTCCTCAATGCCGATGTCCTCGACGCTGGTCACGATTTCCGTCCGCCGGTCGTCGCCGAAACGTTCCTTAATGTCATCCAGTTCGCGAACGATCACGTCGAGAATTTTCCGGTTGTCCCCCAGAATGCTCAGGAGTTCCTGAATCAGCCTCGTGAGTTCGGCGTATTCGGTGTCGATCTTCTCCCGTTCGAGACCTGTCAAGCGCTGGAGGCGCATATCGAGGATGGCCTTCGCCTGGATGTCCGACAGGCCGAACCGGTCACAGAGGCGGATCATCGCCTCCTGGGGATTGCCCGCCTTTTTGATCACGGAGATCACTTCATCGATATGGTTTAAGGCAATAATAAGCCCTTCCAGGATATGGGCGCGCTCCTTGGCCCGGTCCAGCTCAAAGCGGGTGCGTCGGGTGATGACCTCGCGGCGGAAGTCGACGAAACAACCCAAAACTTCCTTCAGATTGAACACCCGGGGCTGACCGTGATCGATGGCCAGCATGATGATCCCAAAGGAGGTTTCCATCTGGGTATGTTTGTAGAGCTGGTTCAAAATCACCCCGGAAGGTTCGTCACGTTTCAGATCAATCACGATCCGTATCCCTTCCCGGTCGGATTCATCACGTAGATCAGCGATACCATTGATTTTTTTCTCCTTTACCAGTTCCGAAATGGCCTCAATCAGGTTGGCTTTATTAACCTGGTAGGGGAGTTCCGTCACGATGATGCTTTCCCTGTCGCTTCGGGCATTGCGCTCGATCAATGCCCGGGCGCGCATTCGGACAATGCCCCGTCCCGTCCGGTAGGCGGAAAGAATGCCTTCCCGACCGTTGATGAACCCGGCCGTCGGAAAATCGGGTCCCTGGATGTAGCGCAACAATTCTTCGATGGTAATCCCGGGGTTGTTGATCAAAGCGATGGTTCCGTTGACTATCTCCCTGAGGTTATGGGGCGGAATATTGGTGGCCACGCCGACGGCGATTCCCGAAGAGCCGTTCAACAGCAGGACCGGTATCCGGGCGGGGAGAACCGTCGGTTCTTCCATAGATTCATCGTAGTTTGGAACGAAATCGACGGTGTCCTTGTCCAGATCCGTGAGGAGTTCCTCCGCCAGGCGGTCCATCCGGATTTCGGTATAACGCATGGCCGCCGGCGGATCCCCGTCGATGGAACCGAAGTTGCCTTGACCGTCGATCAGAGGATAGCGCATGGAGAAGTCCTGGGCCATGCGGACGATCGTGTCGTAGGCGGCCTGGTCGCCGTGGGGATGGTACTTACCTATGATATCGCCGACGATACGGGCGGATTTTTTATAAGGCTTGTTCCAGCGGTTTCCCATTTCGTTCATCGCGAACAGGACGCGGCGATGCACGGGCTTGAGGCCGTCGCGGACATCGGGAATCGCCCGGCCGATGATGACACTCATGGCGTAGTCCACGTAGGACTTTTTCATTTCCTCTTCGATATTTACAGGGATATTTCTCTGATGTAACAACTGATCCATGAAAATGTTCCTTCCTGATATGTTCCCTTTTCATTCCTCCTCTATGCCGTTCCGCACATGGAGGCCGTATTACAATGTTCATTTCTCTAACGTTTTACACATCCAGATTGGAGGCATACACGGCGTTCTGGAAGATAAATTCCCGGCGGGGTTCGACTTGGTCTCCCATCAGGGTCGTAAAAATCTCATCCGCCCCGACGGCATCCTCCACCTTGACCTGCAGCAGAGCTCGCTTTTCGGGGTTCATAGTTGTTTCCCAGAGCTGTTCGGGGTTCATTTCACCGAGACCTTTGTAGCGCTGAATGGTCAGTCCCTTTTTCCCCAAGGACATGACGTGGTCCGCAAGGGCCGCCATGTCAGCCAATTCAACCGGCGGCTGGGTCGTATCCTCTTCCATGACCAGGTGGTAAGGCGGCTCGCCCATGACAATTACCTGACTGAGCAGGGCCTTGATTTCAACAAACTTGGGGTTTTTCAGTATATCGCGATCAACACAGGTCTGTCGTTCCTGGCCGTGACGTGACAGGAGAAACTTCATCTTGTACATGCCGTGTTCCGGATCCTGTTCGACCAGAGCTTCAAGAAGCGCTTCTCCCAAGACCTTGACGGTCCGCCGGAGTACCTTTTCCATTGCCTCCTGAGTTTTGAAATCCCAGTCGGAGAGCGCCGGATCTCCGGCTAAAAGACGAACAACCTCCCGGTCTTTGCTTTCTTTTTCGCATTTATCGAGAACCGTCTCAATGCGCATGATCTTCTTAACCAAGGCTGACAGTTTCGCACCCGTGAAAAAGTTACCGTTGTCCATGATCAGCCGGGTTTTGCCCACTCCGTTTTCGAGAACAAACCCCTTCATCGCCTCTTCGTCGTGAATATATTTTTCCGTTTTCTTTTCGGTAACTTTAAACAGGGGCGGTTGGGCGATGTAGAGATAGCCCCGTTCGACGAGTTCACGCATCTGGCGGAAGAAAAAGGTCAACAGCAGGGTCCGGATGTGGAGACCGTCCACATCGGCATCGGTCATGATGATGACCTTGTGGTAGCGCAGACGGCTGACGTCAAAATCGTCTTTCCCGATACCCGTACCCAGAGCGGTGACGATTACCTTGATCTCCTCGTTCTGGAGCATCTTATCAAACCGAGCCTTTTCGACATTCAGGACCTTGCCCCGCAGGGGCAGGATCGCCTGGTTTTTCCGATCCCTCCCCTGTTTGGCTGAGCCGCCGGCTGAATCGCCCTCAACTAGATAAATTTCACTAACGGCCGGATCCTTCTCTTGGCAGTCGGCCAGTTTCCCCGGTAATGCCCCAACTTCCAAGGCACCTTTGCGTCGGGTCAATTCCCTCGCCCTCCGGGCGGCATCACGGGCCCGGGCGGCGTCCAGGCATTTGTTCAGAAGCTGTTTCGCCACAGTCGGATTTTCTTCCAAGTAGGTGCCGATCTTGTCGTAAACGATTCCTTCAACAAGCCCTCTTACTTCACTGTTACCCAGTTTCGTCTTGGTCTGTCCCTCAAACTGGGGATTTCTGATCTTAACACTGATCACGCAGGCTAACCCCTCCCGGAGATCTTCCCCCCGGAGGGATTCCTTGTTGTTTTTCAGGATGTTGTAACTTACGGCGTAATTGTTGAACACCCGCGTCAGGGCGGAACGGAACCCGATCATGTGGGTCCCCCCCTCCGTCGTGTTGATGCTGTTTGCAAAAGAGTAAATATTTTCCTGGTAGGTGTCATTATACTGGATGGCTACTTCAACGTGACAATCTTCACGGTCTCCCTCGACGAAAATCGGATGTTTGTGTAGTACCTTTTTATTCCGATTGATGTATTCCACAAAAGAGACAATGCCCCCCTCATAGAAAAATTCACTTTTTTTATCGATTCTTTCGTCGTTAAGATTGATTTTCACACCCGAGTTGAGGAAGGCCAGTTCCCTGAGACGATTGGCCAGAATGTCATAACTGAATTCCATCTCCTCAAATATTTCCTCATCGGGCTTGAAGGTGACTCTTGTTCCCCGTCCCCTGGTTTTCCCGACCAACTCCAACGGCGCTTGAGGTGCACCCCGACGGTAACTCTGAGTATATAAAAAGCCGTCCCTTCTGATTTCCAGTTCCAAGGACGCAGAAAGAGCATTGACCACGGATACACCGACGCCATGAAGTCCGCCCGATATTTTATAGCTGTCGCTTGAAAATTTTGCCCCCGCATGCAGTTTGGTCAACACGACCTCCGCCGCCGATACCCCCTCCGTTTTATGCATATCCACGGGAATACCCCGGCCATTGTCGTCGACCAATACACTATTGTCCATGCGTACAACCACCGTGATTGTGTCGCAGAACCCCGCAGAGGCTTCATCGATGGCGTTATCTACCACCTCATAAACCAGATGATGAAGTCCTTCCTTGCCTGTTGACCCGATATACATAGCCGGCCGCTTTCGGACCGCCTCTAATCCCTCCAATACCTTAATGCTATCGGCACTATAATTCTCGATCATCGATTATCAACCTCTTTTTCTACTTCTTTATAAACAACTTATTTTTTAATAGAAATTAATATAAGCACGTTATTTAATTAAATATTTCTCTATTTATTCCCTATTTATCCTCTTTCTATCCACAGCTTAAATCATCAAGGGCATGACGACACAGAGATACTCGTCATGACCGGCGGAACGAACGATACCGGGTTTTCTTCCCGCTCCCAATTCGAACGCAACGGTCTCCTCATCAATCACTTCGATGGCGTCAATCAGATAGTCTGCGTTATATCCTACTTCCAGTTTTTCTCCGTCATAGGAAACGTCGATATCCTCCCTGGCTTCACCCACATCGGCATTTTGGGATTGCAGAACCATCCGATTATCGGCAATGGAAAGTAGAACGGTTCTAAATTCTTCAGCCGACACCACCACCCACATTCTACGCAAGGCATGGAGAAAGCCTTCTTTCGGTAAAAACAGCACCGTTCCCTTTTCTGTGGGAACCACCCTTTTGTAATCCGGATACTCCGCATTAATCAGACTTACTTTCAGCAGCACATTCCCCGTCTGAACAATAAACATTTGCCCCATTAACCCAATCGATACATGATCAGGATCGTCCTCCACAACTTTTCGGATTTCACCGACTCCCTTCCGGGGTAGAATGATCCCCATGGGAATATCGAGAAAGTCCGTCACTTCCAGCTTTTTGTGTGTCAAGGACAGACGATGCCCGTCCGTCGCCACCATTTTGATGGTAAAGCCCTCCGACTTTTTCTCGGTCTGTAAGAAGATACCGTTTAAGTTTCTTCTCAGTTCATCGGTCGACATGGCAAAAAAAACCTTGCGCACCATTTCTTTGATGAGGGTACCCGAAACAGGAAACAGGGGAATATTTTCTTCGGCTACGACCGCAGGATATTCATCAGCCGAAATACCCATGATCCGGTAAATCGCCTTTTGACAAGTCAGCATCACAATATTGCGGGTATCTGTTTCGACGTGGATGGACTCACCATGAATTTCTCTAATTATTTCATATAGTTTTTTAGCCGACAGGGTGATTTTTCCGGCTTCGGTCACTTCAGCTTCATAGCGGGCAATAAGACTGATCTCTCGATCGGTGGCTACTATACGCACCCAGTTTCCTTCCGCTTCCAGGAGAATGTTGTTTAATATGGGAAGGGTTGTTTTCTTATCGACAATCCCCAGTGTTTTTTGCATGCCTTCCCAAAAAACATCTCGTTTAATCGTAAAATCCATCTTTGTCTGCGTCCTTTCGGTTTATTGGTTATTTGATTTTTTTTCTAATATTTAAAAATTAGTCATAGTAAAAGAACCTGTGAATAAACGGCACGATCGATATAATCCTTTGTTTAATTCATCTCTTCTGTTATTTTTTCCCTGTTGATAAAACCTTTAATTTAAAGTTAGCGACGCTGGAGAAGTCCATCTTCCAGTTCCTGAAGGACCTTCTTTAAGTCTTGGTCCGTTTCGATCAGTTTCTTTATTTTATTATCCGCATAAATAACTGTGGAATGATCTCGTCCACCGAGTTTTTCCCCAATGTCCGGAAAGGACGCGTTGGTCAATTTTCGCGACAGGTACATCACTATCTGACGAGCCGAGGCCAAATTCTTGTTTTTCTTTGGAGATTTTAGATCGGAAAGTTTTA
The DNA here is from genome assembly GCA_964408155.1 of uncultured Syntrophales bacterium. GTDB lineage: Bacteria > Desulfobacterota > Syntrophia > Syntrophales > JAAYKM01 > JAAYKM01. Next base: position 4,841 of record CAYOYJ010000052.1, on the reverse strand, counting down.
TGCCGTAGCGATCGGAAATGGCCTTCATGACATCGTCAATGGTGATGTTCACCTTTTCATTGGTTTTCAGGATTCTCGCTAAGACCTGACGGACCAGATCAAGGTCTATTTTACGTTTTGTCAGCGATGCATAGGCGACGGTCTGAGTCAAAAATCCCTCCAGCTCCCGGATGTTGGATTCCGCATTGGAAGCAATGTAGGAGGCTGCATCGTGGGGTAGATCGATATAATTTTCCTGAGCCTTCTTCTCCAGAATAGCGATTTTTGTTTCTATTTCAGGAGGTTGAATGTCTGCTATCAAACCCCATTCGAAACGTGACCGCAGACGTCCTTCCAAGTTGGGAATGTCTTTCGGGAAATTGTCACTGGTCATGACGATCTGTTTTCCTGAATCATGAAGGGTATTGAAGGTATGGAAAAATTCTTCTTGAGTGCGGTCTTTCCCCGCGATAAACTGAATATCATCGATTAATAAACAATCGATATTACGAAACTTTTCCCGAAATTTGGGCATCTTGTCATGACGGATTGAACTGATCAGTTCATTAATAAATTCCTCTGCCGATACGTATAAGACATTCATTTCCGGATAGAGGGTATAGGTCAGAAGACCGATGGCGTTTAATAGATGGGTCTTCCCCAGACCAACACCACCGTAGATAAAAAAAGGATTGTAGTTCTTAGCCGGATGCTCCGCCACGGCAATCGACGCTGCATGGGCGAATTGATTGGAGGAACCGATGACAAAACGGTCAAAACTATAATTGGTATTCAAGGTGTGGTGATACTGTATTTTGGACGTTTTAAACGGGACGGAGAGTACCGTCGCGTGGTTCGCTTGACCGTTGCTGTTAGGGGCCGATTCCTCCTTCGTTTCGCTCTGCGAAATGATAAAAACAATATTTGTATGATAGCCAATAGTGTTAAAAAGACATTCCTGGATTGTGTGATGGTAATTTTCTACGAGCCAGTCTTTAAAAAAACGATTTGGAACAGCCAAACAGACTTGATGGTCCTCAACAGAGAGGATACGAATCGGCTTAATCCAGGTTTCATAATTCTGTTTGGTGATCTTTTCCTGGATCAATTTTTGTGTATTTTCCCATAAAATCTGCATGGTTATAAATCCTCATCCACATGATTATCCACACGTGTGGATAGCTCTGTTTATTTTTCCTCTTTTTGGCGATATTAGCATATGTAAAATTAAAGGATGTGAAAGAAATCAGCTGCGGAATTAATCCGGATTCACTTTAAATAGAAGTTCGACCAGCCGTCCCAGTTCCTCTGTGGAAGAAAAGTTGATTTCGATGGAACCTTTTTTACTTTTCTTTTTAATCTGCACCCGCGTCATCAACAATTGAGACAACTTTTTTTCCAGATCTTCCAGATAGTGTTCCCGTTTGTGCGTCTTTTTTTCCGCTTTAAATGTCCTGAGCGTCTGAATAAGTTTTTCTGTTTCCCTGACGGTCAAATCTTTTTTGATAATCGTTTGAAATACGGCCGTTTGTTGTTCTGTCGCTTCGCAGGCAAGAATCGCCCGGGCGTGTCCTGCCGTGATCTTTTTTTCTACCAAGGCTTCCTGTATTTTCCCCGGAAGTTTCAACAGGCGGATCGAGTTGGCTACGGTGGAACGATCTTTTCCGATTTTAGCGGCGATACTCTCGTGGGTCTGACCGAAGGTCTCAATCAAGGTCCGGTAAGCATTGGCCTCTTCCAGAGGGTTCAGGCCTTCCCGCTGAAGGTTTTCTATCAGGGATAATTCGGCGGCTTCGACGTCACTGGCGATGCGGATGACAATAGGAACGCGATCCAGTCCCGCCACTTGGGCGGCCCGCCAGCGTCTTTCCCCAGCGATGATCTCGTAGCCGGTATCGTCTTTTCGGACAACGATGGGCTGAATGATACCGCTCTTCCGGATGGAAGCGACGAGTTCTTTTTGTTCACGGTCTCGGAAATCCTTGCGCGGCTGGTAACGGTTCGGCCGGATCTCTTCGATGCCGCAGGTGATAAGGCGAGGCCGGTCTTCCATATCCGTCATGAGGTCGGGGAACATGGCTTCCAATCCCCGTCCTAAGGATTGTTTCGGTGGCATTTATATTCTCCCGCAGTTCATAAATTCCCGAGTCAGTTCCATATAGGACATGGCGCCCCGGGATCGGATGTCGTATAGAATGATAGGCAGACCATGGCTGGGACTTTCGGACAGCCGAACATTCCGGGGAATCACCGTCTGGAAAACACGACTCCCGAAATGCTTGCGAATATCCTCGCTGACCCGGTGTGAGAGCGTGTTTCTCGAGTCGAACATGGTCAGGAGAATCCCCCCCAGGGTCAATGACGGATTCAACCGGTTCTGCACAAGTTTCAGGGTGTTCATCAACTGGCCGAGTCCTTCCATTGCGAAATATTCACACTGTAGCAGTACCATCAGGGAGTCCGAGGCCGTCAAAGCGTTGATGGTCAGAAAACCCAACGAAGGCGGACAGTCTAAAATGACGTAGTCATAGGAGACGTCCATCTGCCGCAGAAACGTGCGGAGCCGTTTTTCCCGCTCCGGCAGGCGGATAAACTCCACCTCGATTCCGATCAGGTCCTGGTTAGACGGAATCAGATCGAGGTGCGGAATCTGAGTGGGCGTCACCGCTTCCCGCAGAGGTATCTTGCCGATCAGGGCATGATAGAGATTTTTGTCGGCGATCTGCCGCTTATCTATTCCCATCCCGCTCGTCGCGTTCCCCTGGGAATCGCAATCGATCAGAAGTGTTTTTTTTTCGGCCACGGCCAAGCAGGCGGCCAAATTGACCGCCGTGGTCGTTTTGCCGACGCCTCCCTTTTGATTCGCGATGCAGATGATTTTACGCATGATGTGTTTGGGTTTTTTATCTTCCGGTTCAGCGTTCGTGTGGGGAACCCATAACACAAATCAAGGCTTTTTTTAAGCCGAAAATACCCCCGGCTAAGGCGCTGATAAATGGGCGAAAAAATGTGTCCTCAAACTTGACGACAACGCACATTCGGACAATTTCCACCCCGCCTTACCGAAGGGCCTGATGCAGGGCCTCCGGCTGTGGATAACTCGTGGCTGTGGTCTTTTTCCTATCCCGTTTTGTTTTTTTCGGGAATGACCACACTCCCTCTGATAACCCTTTCCATGATATCCCGCTCCAGAAGAATCGAAGCCGGCATGGGGATAAAAATGTTTGAACTTTTTATGCCAATGGCCGGGCATTCTGCAAATGTTTGACAAGTGAGGCGATATTCGATATGGGCGAGGAGAAGAATCACGGTTCATCCTCCTAATCCTCAAGGAATATTGACGGGACTGTCTGCGATGTCATGAAAAACCTGCTCATAAAAATACCCTGCTACCTGGCCCTGTTTTTTATGTCCGCCTACACACTGGGCCTGGTGATATGTCTGGCCCGTTTTTTCGCCTTGGCCGCCTGGTCGGAATACGGGATCGCCGTCATCGCGGTCGCCTTTTCCGGGGTTGCCATCAGCGGGGTGTGTCTGGCCCTTTTCCCCGATTTTTTCGTGCGTCGTCGTGCGTCGATTCTCTTCTGGCTTCCCTTCGTGCTTCTTTTTGTTTCAGCCCTTGCGTTTCAAGTGATTTCTCTGAACCGATTCAACCCGCTGCTGATGCAGGGGTGTCTCTGGCCGGGACAGGTGTTGAACCTCCTTTGTTATTGCCTTGCCCTGCTGCCCCTTTTTTTCCTGGCAGGACTGTTTATCGGTCTCAGCTTCCTTGACCTGTCCGGGGAGATCGCTAAGGCCTCGGCCTGTAACCTCTTCGGGGCGGCTGCGGGGTGGCTCCTGGTTTTCGTTTGCCAGTCCTTCATCCATCCGTTCCTGCTTCTGGCGGCGCTCCTGCCGGTCCTGGCCTTGGCGGCGCTGGCCCGGCTTTTCGTTCTGCGTTATGCCATGTTCCTGACGGGACTGGCCCTTCTTTTTTTTATCACCGGCTTTGGGATGTGGCGGATTTTGGACGGGAACCCCGCCCATATTCCGGGCTACAAAGCGGTCTTGTCGGCGATGCGGGTGGAAGGCAACCGCATTTTGGATGAGAGGCCCGGTCCCGGCGGTTATTACCACATCCTTGACAATTTCACGGAACGGCGGAACATTGATCTGTCGCAGCAATACGGCTTTCCCCAGGTCGCCCAGAAGCCGGTTGCTCGGGGACTCTACCGTGACGGCGACCGCATCCTTGGCCTCTACAGGGAAGGGAACCGGGACAGGTCGTATTTTGCCGCCAGCCTCGACGCCTTTCCTTATTTGCTGAAGCCGGTGGGAACGTTCCTGCTCATTGGTACGGACGGCGGGTTCAAGATTCATGAAATCTGGGATGAAAAGCGGACCATCCGTGCTGTGGAGCCCACCCGAACGATTTACGAACTGGTTCGGCAGGACATTGATGGCATGAGGGGAATTACCCTGTCCTGCAATGCCCCCCTGGGCGTTCTCGAACCGCGGGCGTTCGATCTGATCGATATGGGGTCCTCCTTCCTCGCGGAAGGGGAAGCCAATCGTTACGCCGTGACGATTGAGGCGATTTCCCGTTATTTTACCGCCCTCAGGGATGACGGTGTCCTGTCGCTGCCGGTGGCGACAGCCGGTTTTCCCGTCTTTGCCGAGAAGCTCTTGGCTACGGTCGATCAGAGCCTACATCGAAACGGGGTGGACGATCCGGGAAAACACGTGCTGGTTTACCGGTCGGAATCAGGCGCCCGGATTCTGGTTTCTCGGAAAGGGTTTACGGACAAGGCAATTGCCGCCCTGCAGACCTTTTGCCGGGAAAGATCTTTTGATATCTCCTGGTATTCCGGAATCGATCGCAA
>CAYOYJ010000051.1:0-15061 GCA_964408155.1 uncultured Syntrophales bacterium | reverse complement strand
ACCCCGGGTAATACCGAAGGGCCCCTTACATAAAAAGGGGCCCTTCCTTTTTATTCATGCTCCCCATACCTATGCCCCTGGATTAAGATAACATGGGGGACATTGCCGGCAATTTCGAGTTAACCGCAGCGTCCCGGAAGATTTACCACTTGCCCGGTTTTAATTCAGTTCGAACTCGAAGGTGCTGACCACCCGGATCTTTTTTGAGGGTGTACTCGTTGGGCTGTAGGGCGCCGATTCATCGTTGCCGTCGGAGCCGAAGATCTGAATCATTCCCTGATTGGCCGTGCGAATTCTTCCAACCCGTGCGCCTGAATCGGATGCAAACTGCTGAGCCGTTGCCCGGGCATTCTTGGTCGCGTCTGCCAGCAATTGCGGCCGCAGATCATTAAAAGAACTGACGATGTAACGGGGATTGGCCGTACCGCCATCCGGCTGCCCATCCAAAATCACACCGGACTGAAGGAGTGTTTCTGTTTCTCCCAGGGCCTTGGTGACCAGTTCAACGTTTTTTGTTGTGACGACCAGCGAGCCGTTGACCAGATAACGGAATTTTTCATTGGCTTGGCCGTACTCCCGGGCAAATTTATCGATGGTACGTGTGGGTTGACGACCGATTTCTTCATCCTTGAAGCCTTGTGTCTTCAGAAAAGCGATGGTTGCCTCCCGATCGGCGCTGATCCGAGTGTGGGCTTCCTGTAAATCGTCTCCGGCCCGGCGGAAGGTGAGAACCCAGACGGCTTTGTCCGCTTTAACCTCCTGTTCGACCAAGCCCTTGACCGTGACCGTACGTGAATCGGATTTGAACCTTGCGGTACCTTTACCGATGAAATACCCCCCTGCGGCGAGACCCGCAAGCAGGCAGATGCCCAAAATAACGGCTGAAACGACAGTGGTCTTACTTTCACTCAACATCATTGGTCTTTCTCCTTTCCTGAAATGGATTTATATACGCCAATCAAAACCCCGTTTTTTATCCGCATACTCGATCAGATTGTAACGAAAAGCGTCTCCGGCTTGATTGTTGCCGAGTTCATGAGCCCTACGCAGGCTGTATAGCCCGTAAACTCTTTCAGTGATGGTTTCGGGTTTTCTTGCAAGAGCTGATGCCTCCTTGTCGGATACGGCTGCGCCGTGACGACCGGTCTCTAAGATTTTATTCAGTCTCTGGGACGAGCAGTTCATGTTTTCGCGGAGCTTGTTGCCGAAAAGCCGGTTAAAAATATTGAATATCATGGATGCATTGTCAAGCAGATAATCCATAACGTTTTTATCCTTTATAAGGAAGGAAATCGGACTGTGGCCTGTTGCCGAATGCGGTGAAAAGTTGGTATGCGTTGCAATTTCTTCTTAAATACAGTAAGCACTGTCCTGAAAGTTTTATAATTCTTTATTCAACCAGGAGAAATATTGATGAAGATAAAATTCGCAGGCGCCGCAAGAACGGTGACGGGATCCTGTTATCTTCTGGAAATGGAAGGACACCGCTTTGCTATTGACTGTGGGATGCATCAAGGCAATGAGGAGATCGAAAAGCGGAACTGGGATATGGATATCTACGACCCCACGCGTATTGAGTTCATCATCGTCACCCATGCCCATATTGACCATTCGGGACTGTTACCCCGGGTGGTGCAGAAAGGGTTCCGCGGACCTATTTATACCACGCCGCCGACAAAGGAACTGCTTAAGATCATGCTTTTGGACAGTGCTCATATCCAAGAAACGGAAGCGTTGTGGAACTCAAAAAAGCGACTCCGTCGTGGCGATGAGAAGACGGAGCCTCTTTATACACAAGCCGATGCGGAAAAGACTTTTCCGCTATTTAAAACCGCTACATACAACAAAATTTTCGAACCATTTCCCGGTCTTAAAGTTAATTTTTTGGACGCCGGACACATTTTAGGCGCGTCCCATGTTGAATTATGGGTAGAAGACCAAGGCCGAACGTCCAAACTGGTTTTTTCCGGTGACGTGGGTCGGTCGGACCAGCTTCTGATGAACAATCCCTCGGTTATTGAGGAAGCGGATTTCCTATTTGTGGAATCGACCTATGCGGACCGAGATCACAAGGACGACAAGACAAGCCTGGATGAATTGGCCGAAGCCATTGCTTACAGCTATGGCCGGGGAGAAAAAATCATTATCCCGGCCTTTGCTGTAGGAAGAACCCAAGAGATCATATATTCGCTTCACCTTCTGGCCCAGGAAGGCCGCCTTCCAGCCGACGTGCCGGTGATTATTGACAGTCCGCTCGCCATTCGTGCAACCGAAATTTTCCGGAAAAGCCATGCATATCTCGATGATGAAACCTTGGTTCGTATAAAAAATGGAGATGATCCGCTGAAGCTTCCTCAGATGCGATTTACCCTTTCCACCCAGGAATCCATGGCGATCAATCAGACAGCGGGGTCGGCGGTGGTAATCTCGGCGAGCGGCATGGCCAATGCCGGGCGGATTAAGCATCACCTCCGTCACAACTTGTGGCGCGAAGGCGCAAGCATCGTATTTGTCGGGTTTCAGGCCCAGGGGACGACGGGCAGAAAGATTATCGACGGTGCACAGAAGGTTCGGATCTTAAACGAGGATATTGCCGTTAAGGCAAAAATCTTCACCATCAACGGTTTTTCCGCCCATGCCGGTCAAAGTCAGCTTTTGGAATGGATCGGTCATTTCAAGAATCAGGCGATGCAGGTGTTTCTGATCCATGGAGAATATGAAGCCCAGCAAGTTTTGGCCAAGATTATCGAGGCGCGTTTCGATTTCAATGTGTATATTCCGGATTATCTTGAAGAATCTGTGCTGATTCCGGGAGAAGCGACCAGGCTTGTAGAATTTTCGGAGAAGGCGGCACCGAGGATCGACTGGAATTACCTCGTATCCGATGTGGAGTTAAAAGTGTCGCAGCTCCGTGAGAGAATAAAACAGATCGAGTCCAAGCCCTGGATTGAGCAGACTGATCTGCGGGACCGGTTGATCGAGGTCCATCGCCATCTGCTTGAACTGATTTCGCAGACATAGTTTGCACAGGCAGTCGGTTGTTTCAATTGGACATTTTATAAGCGAAAGAAGCCTGGATATTCAGCTTCGACAGGCCATAGGCCGGTGGCAAGGGTTCAAAGGGTGCGGCGGACTGGATGGCGGAGACCGTTCCCTGATCCAGCAGGGCCGATCCCGACGAGGTGGTGACGCTGATATCGTCCAATATACCGTTAGAGGTAACGGAAAATTTGATCATGGCTGTTCCCTCGATGCGTCTGGCCGCTGCTGCTGAAGGATAGCCCCAGTACCGTTCGATTTTTTTCTTGAGTTTGACGAGGTAAGGTTTGTAGCGGGTGTCCGTAAGGTCGCCCAGATCGACCGTGTCTTCTTTCTTTCCTTCCAGGACCGGTTCAGGCTTTTGTTGCTTTAGAATCGGGGGGTGGGCTTTCGTTTTCGCCGGTTCCTTAATTTCGGGCAGTGGTTTTGTTTCTGCCTGAATGAATTCCCTTTTCAGGTCGACCGTCAGAATCTTTGCCTCCGGGATGATCTGCCTCATTTGAACCATCCCGGTCATGTAGAGTCCCACCCCGTGGATAAAAAGCGACCCGACAATGGAAAGCAGGAGGACCTTGTTTGTGATCATAACGAAGCGTTCCTTTCGCGGGATGCAGTATAGAATAAAAAAATCGGCAAAATCAACCCGTTCATTTCTACTCGCTTGTTACTAAGGGCGTTTGAGTGATGGGTTTCACATTTGCCCCGCCGGTTGTTTAATGCATGTTTTATGCCTCGATGGTTGTTCCGTGGGAATTATTCTTGACAAAATAAGCAGACTTATGTAGCGGGTTCATCAACGAAAACGGCAAATTGACGGTTTACAGATCAATGGTTATGCAAACGTTGGAGCAGGATCGCGGGATGATGACCCTGGCCCTGGAAGAAGCTCGCCGGGCATACGATGAAGGGGAAGTACCGATTGGCGCAGTTTTATCCATGGGCAACGATATTATTGCCCGGGGGCACAATCGTTCCATTGCGCTTTCCGATCCGACCGCTCACGCGGAAATTCTCACCCTGCGCAGGGCAGGTGAGAAAATGGGGAACTACCGGCTGCCGGGAGCGACCCTCTATGTGACGCTGGAGCCCTGTCTGATGTGCGCCGGAGCTATTCTACAGTCCAGGCTTGCTCGGATTGTCTTTGGCGCCCTCGATCCGAAGGCGGGAGCTGTTGTTACGCTTTATCAAGTCTTACAGGATGAAAGACTCAATCATTCTGTGGAAATAACCGGCGGCATTCTGAAAGAGGCATGCGGAGAAATTTTGAGTAGATTTTTTCAGGAGAAAAGAGTAATAGCACCTATTGGTCCGGGGGGTGGCGTTTAATGCGGAGAGGTACCGAAGTGGTCGTAACGGGATCGACTCGAAATCGATTTGGGGGCCAAAAGCTCCCACGGGGGTTCGAATCCCCCTCTCTCCGCCATTATTTATGATTAACAACATGATGCAAACCGGCGGTCAATTTTCAAAGTCCCGGGCAGCATGACGGATATTTGACTTTTTTATTAAAGCTTCTTGATGCAGGAGAGATGTCCGAGAGGCCGAAGGAGCACGACTGGAAATCGTGTGTACGCCCACAAAGGTGTACCGGGGGTTCGAATCCCCCTCTCTCCGCCATTTGCATGTAAGGAGATGATGAGGGTCTTGTGAACATGACCCTTTGTTTTTTAGTAAATGTGAAAAAGCAAAGGGTTCCGTCTAGATAGCCGGGCCCCGTGCAACGAAGGATTGTGAACCCCGTCAGGTCCGGAAGGAAGCAGCGGCAGCAATTACCGGCGTGTGCTGCGGGTCAACCTGGCTATCTTCCGGAGGGATAAGGAGCGTCAACCTGGCCGTGCAGATGCCATGTCTGCAGTCATAGACCCGCAAACCGGAAACGTATAACAGCAATACCACGGGGTAATCCCCTGTGTCTCCGCCCGCCTCCGATATCTTTTCGTTTGGGCGTAACCCCATATTGAGGTCCGTAAATGGAATATCTGGTTCTGGCCCGGAAATGGAGACCCCAGAGTTTTGAAGATGTGGTCGGACAGAGTCATGTTGTCACGACCCTCCAAAATGCAATTCTTCAGGATCGCATCGCCCATGCCTTTATCTTCAGTGGTCCCCGGGGAGTGGGCAAAACCTCGATCGCCCGGATTCTCGCCAAATCTCTTAATTGTGAAACAGGGATGACGACGACGCCTTGCCAGGTTTGCACCGCCTGCCGTGAAATCACAGAGGGCGTGGCCATGGATGTTCGGGAGATTGACGGCGCGTCAAACCGCGGGATTGATGAAATCAGGGAGCTGAGAGAAAACGTGCGCTTTTCTCCCGTTTCCACCCGTTATAAAATCTACATTATCGATGAAGTGCACATGCTGACCCGGGAGGCCTTTAACGCCCTGCTCAAGACCTTGGAAGAGCCCCCGCCGCATGTGATTTTCATTTTCGCCACCACGGAAACTCAGAAAATACCGCCGACCATTCTTTCGCGCTGTCAGTGTTATGATTTTCGTCGCCTTTCGGTCCGCCAGATTGCGGACCAGCTCAAGAAAATCGCCCGGGCGGAGGCCCTTGACATCAGCGAAAACGGTCTGATCTGGATTGCCGAAGCTGCCGACGGGGGGATGCGTGACGCCCAGAGCATTTTCGATCAGGTCATTTCCTATGCGGGAAAGACGATTGCTGATGACGCGATTGAAGAGTTGCTGGGGCTTTCGGATCGGCAGTTCCTGTTCAAACTTTCCCAGGCCGTTCTGACCAGGGATGCCTCGGCCGCCCTGACCGCGGTCGAAGAGGCCTACTATGCCGGGATCGACATGGCCTATTTTTACCAAATGTTGCAGGGCCAGTTTCGCAACCTGCTTCTGGTGAAGATCACCGATACGGAGCGGTTGTTAACCGATCTTTCGGAACAGGATGTGCGGCGCTTGCGTGACCAGATCGCTGCCGTGTCGCGTGAGACCCTGCTGCGTCTTCTCGATATCCTCATGGCGGAAGAGGAGAATGTCCGGAGAAGCCAGAATCCTCGGTTGAATGTTGAACAAACCGTGGTTCGTATGACTTACCTGCCGCCCTTGATTCCCCTTGAAGATATCTTGGGAAAAATGGAAGAACTCCGACGGAAGATTAGTCTGGCTCAGTCGGGAGATATCAACGGGGTAGAGAGGAAAAATGAAGTGGGGCTTGCTCCGAGACAAGTCTTGCCCCCATCGACTTCCGTACAGACAACCGATCAATCGGCCAACTTGATCGTGCGTGACGTACAACAAAAAACCGAGCCGGATTCCTCCTTTGGTCAGCTTGCCGGGAACGAAGATCCGGAAAGCCTGTGGGATTTTTACCGAAGTTTTGTGAAGACGGCCAGCTACCCTCTCTGGTCGAAAATCGATTCGGGAAAAGTGCTGGGATGTGATAAGGGAATACTCCGGATTGGATTCCGCCGGGATTATATATTCCTGGACGAGATTAAAAAGCAACAGCAGGAGAAACTGAGCGCTCTGTGCGCCGAATGCTTTGACGGCACAATAGACCTTTGCATCGAGGCTCTGGACGATGAGGAGGAGAAGAAGGGAACTCGGGAAACCCGCAACGGACGGGTCCGGGAAATGTACAGGGAGGCCTTGAATCAGCCGCTCCTGCAGACGATCCTCAATGTCTTTGAGGGGGCGGAAGTCAAGGAAGTCGTTTCCCGGGAGGATCATTCAGATTCCAAGGACGTGATTTTGTGACCGATTGATACATCAACTATCGGAATATCCCGGCAGGATGCTGCCGGAAAACCAGAAATATACGGCAGGAGGCGACCATGATGCAGAATATGAACAATATTATGAAGCAGGCGAAAAAGATTCAGGAGAGGATTGCCAAAATTCAGGAGGAAATGGAAAAAAGAACCGTTGAAGCCACGGCGGGGGGCGGGATGGTCTCCGTGGTCATTAACGGCAAGAATGAACTGCTGTCCTTGAAGATTGAAAAAGAAGTTGTGAATCCGGAGGACATTGATATGCTACAGGATTTGATTATGGCGGCGGTAAACGAAGGTATGCGCAAAGCCCAGGAAATGGTGTCATCGGAAATGGCCAAAGTTACGGGAGGGTTCAATATTCCCGGCATGTTTTAGGGAGTAACCCATGTCGACCGGATACGCCCTTCCGATTCAGCGCCTGATCAAAGAATTCGGCCGTCTGCCCGGTATCGGGGAAAAAACCGCCACCCGTCTTGCCACGTTCGTGCTGCGGGACACCAAAGAAGACGCCCGACGGCTGGCTTACAGCATTCTTGAAGTCAAGGATAAAATCAAATTGTGTTCCCGCTGTTACCATCTGGCCGAGGGTGAGTTGTGCGCCATCTGCGGCGATGCGCGCCGGGAAACGGATAAGATCTGCGTGGTCGAGGAGCCCGATGTGCTGATTGCGATCGAAGAAAGCGGCTCTTTCCAGGGAACGTACCATGTTCTCCACGGCACCCTGTCGCCTCTCGATGGGATCGGGCCGGAGCAGCTTCACCTGCCGCAGTTGTCTGCCCGTGTCGATCAGAACAAGATATCGGAAATCATCATCGCGACCAATCCCAGTGTACAGGGAGAAGCAACGGCCCTGTTGATCACCAAAATGATGAAAGGGAGGGATGTCAAGGTTTCCCGCATTGCCATGGGGGTTCCCGTCGGGGGAGACCTGAAGTACACGGACCGGATGACCCTTTCCAAGTCCATGGAATTCAGACGGGGTATGGAATAGACATGACGGCGGTAAGGGAGATTTCCTGCCCGGTTGTGACCGATGCGGTAAAGCAGCTTTTTCTGGAAGCCAATACCACGTTGGGAGAAGATGTCCTGGCGGCCCTGGAAAAAGCGAGAAAAACCGAGATATCGGAACTGGGCCGGCAGGTGCTGGATCAGATTCTCGAAAATACAACCATTGCGAAAGAATCCGCACTGCCTCTCTGTCAGGATACGGGTTTCGCGGTGGTCTTTTTGGAAATCGGCCAGGATGTTCATCTGGTCGGAGGCGACCTCTATGAAGCCGTTCACGAAGGTGTCCGCCTTGCTTATGCGGACGGCTATCTGAGAAAATCAATCTGTGATCCTCTGTCCCGTGACAACACACAGAACAATCTTCCGGCGGTGATTCACACGGACATCGTTCCGGGAAATCGACTAAAAATCGTCGCCATGCCCAAAGGCGGGGGCAGTGAAAACATGAGCGGGGCTGCGATGCTGGTACCCGCTGCCGGTTACGAAGGCATCAAACGTTATGTGGTACAGCAGGTGCGGACGGCCGGATCGAACCCCTGTCCTCCGATTATCGTCGGAGTGGGTATCGGTGGGACCATCGAACAGTCGGCTCTGCTGGCAAAGAAGGCCCTTCTTCGTCCCGTTGGCCACCCCAACGACAAAGACGAAAGACTGCATCGGCTGGAACAGGACATTCTTCAAGAAATCAATAAGCTGGGGATCGGACCCCAAGGCTACGGCGGCGTTGTGACAGCCTTAGCCGTTCAGGTGGAAATGATGCCCTGTCATATTGCCAGCCTTCCCGTATCGGTGAATATTCAATGTCATGTGGCGAGGCATCGGGAGGTGATTCTCTGAGATGGATCAGATGCGTTCCCTGCATACACCCTTGACGGAAGAAATCTGCACATCCCTGCGCGCCGCTGATCGTGTGCTGTTAACCGGAGAAATCTATACGGCGCGTGATGCGGCGCACCGGAGAATTTGTGAGGCGATGGATACGGGAAAACCCCTTCCCTTTGCGCTGGACGGGGCAATCATTTTTTATGCCGGCCCCACACCCGCTAAACCGGGAGCAACGATTGGCTCCATAGGGCCGACGACCAGTGGCCGTATGGACCTGTTTACGCCGAAATTGTTGGCGCGAGGTTTGAAAGGCATGATCGGCAAGGGGAAACGTTCACCCGAAGTTAAGGAAGCCATCCGGCGCTTCAACGGTGTTTACTTCGGCGCCGTAGGCGGCGTTGCCGCATTGATGGCCCGTTGCGTCCGCCGTGCCGAATGGGTGGCCTATGAGGATTTAGGGCCGGAAGGGATCATGCATCTGGAGGTCTTTGAGTTACCCTTAGTGATCATTAACGACAGCAGGGGTGGAGACCTCTACGAGGAAGCAATAGAGCATTATCGTCAATAAAATCGTGATTTTAAACCTGGCCATTTGACCGTTTGCGGCCGTTACCCAAACGGGTGTTTTGCCCCCATCTTCGCGCTTTGTGCGGATTGTGAACTTTCGTGCATTGTGCGCACGCAAGGAACATGTGTCGCCTCTCTAAACCTTTTAAATAGCATCTCATAAAATAATATAAGTAATATCAGGATATTACTTATAGATAAGCTCTTGCGCTATGGTAAAGGACAACCGGTTTCGGAAGTGCAGCCGGCATGAATCTGCCGGACAGGAGCGGTGCAAGTGCGAAATGCGCACGTCAGAGGGGTCGGTCAAGGCTGATTTTACCGTGTTTGGGACTGTATGATTGACGGATGATTTGACGCAATAAGAATTTGTTTCGTCTAACCGACTAATTTGTTAGGAAATAATGTTGACGAAGTACATTGATAATCCGATCAATCTTTTTCATGTTATCCTTGGCACCTAAGTTGCTATCTAAGACCTCAAATTTTTGATCAAGTTTATTCTCTGTCGAATAGACCATCATCAGGCAAGCTATCATTTACAGGTACAAACATTGTCAGAATCAAATCACAATCGCAGACAGGAAAAGGGAGAATTTCACTTTTTCATTGATGAGCAGGAGAAAGAGAAACTAAAAGCATGTCTGGATGTGTTGGAAACCGATAAGAAAAGCGGTGCTCAGGAACTGAGTTGCTTTTTTCTCGGCGGTGAAAACAAGACAAAAAATATTTAGGAAAATGTAAAGGCGGATGGTTTAAGCTTCCTCCTTGCCATCCCCGCCTCCAGGTATCATCCGAGCGGGGGATTGCCCCATGCCCTCGGCTTAGATATAGGGTGATGGTTTTGGTTTCCCCCCTTCGGCCGGCCACCTTTCTCGAAAAGCCGCCTCACCGGGCAAAACATGTGCATCATTCGGTGACGGTGATGTAACCGGAAGCGGCATTTTATTTTGAAAGCTTGTATCTACGGCATCCGGTGAAAGCATAACCACTTGATTTGCCGTAAAATGGCGGAAAATTTAATTGACACGACTATTTATTTGTAATATGCACTATCGCTTACATTAAGGTGATTTTACTCTCAGAATGACTAACGAGGGAGACAGGGAATGATTGAAATCAGATGGCATGGCAGAGGAGGTCAGGGGGCGGTTACATCGGTTGAGTTGCTTGCCCTTGCGGCCATTGGGGAAGGAAAATATGCCCAGGGGTTTCCAAGTTTCGGTCCCGAAAGACGGGGCGCCCCGGTTGCGGCATTTAACCGTGTTGACACCGAGCGTATCCGGATCCGGTCGGGAATTTATCATCCTGATGTTGTGGTGGTTCTGGATGAAGGATTGATCGGACTAGTTAATCTTACCGAAGGTATTAAGCCGAATGGGAAATTAATCGTCAATACATCTAAACCGGCGGCTGATGTTAAGAAAATCCTTAATTATTCCGGTGTTATTGCCACGGTTGATGCAACGGGCATTGCCTGGAAGGAACTGGGGGTTCCTATTACCAATACAACCATGTTGGGTGCTTTGGTAAAGGTAACGGGTGTTGTTGGGCTGGATGCGCTGAATGGGCCCGTGGAACATCGGTTCGGGCGCATTGCTTCGAAAAACCTGGCGGCGCTCAAGCGGGCTTACGAGGAAATCAAGATTCATTGAGGTCTGTAATCACATTGAGGGAACGACATGGCAAACAAAAAGTGGCCTGAAGATTGGCAGGATGTGACTCCGGGGTGCATCGTTTTTGAACCCGGAAGTGCGAGTCAGTACCATACGGGCAGTTGGCGCGCTCAGAGGCCCATATGGGATAACACAAAGTGCATCAAGTGCGGGGTGTGCTACATTTACTGCCCCGAGGGCTGTATCATCGAGAGGGAAGACGGCTTTTTTGAGGCAAATCTCGATTACTGTAAGGGCTGTGGCATTTGTGCCCACGAGTGCTGGCCCCTTGCCATTAAGATGGTTGAGGAGGGTTAGATTATGGGAGAACGTAAGGGGATGGAAATAGCGCTTGCAGCGGCTGAGGCGGTTGCGCTTTGCAAGCCCGATGTCGTTGCTGCCTATCCGATTACACCCAACACACATATCCCGGAACATCTTTCGGACATTGTTGCCGAAGGGAGATTGGATGCGGAATTCATCTGTGTCGAGTCGGAGCACTCGGCGCTGAGCGCCTGTATGGGCGCTTCCGGCGCCGGCGCGCGGGTTTTCACCGCCACCAGTTCTCAGGGCCTGCTCTATATGGCGGAAGTCATGTCTATCGCATCTTCAATGAGATTGCCGATCGTTATGGCGTTAGGGAACCGATCTTTATCCGGACCGTTAAGCATTTGGAATGATCATTCGGACATCATGTCACAGCGGGATACAGGGTGGCTTTCTCTGTTTGCAGCAAATGGTCAGGAAGTGATCGATATGATGATCCAGTCTTTCAAAATTGCGGAAGACCGCAATGTCATGTTGCCCATCAATATCAACCTGGATGGTTTTCAGTTGACTCACGTGGTCGAGGTCATGGATTTTCCGCTTCAGGAAGAAGTCGATGCCTTCCTGCCTGTTTATAAGCCCTATGCGTCGCTGCACCCGGATCACCCTTGTTCCATGGGTACCCTGGGATTGCCGGAAATTTATGCTGAGGCGACACGGGCGAGAGAAGCGGCGGTGGTCAATTCCAAAGGCACCATCCTCAAAGTTTGGGACGAGTGGGATAAGCGTTTCGGCCGCCGTTATGAACCGGTTCAGTCCTACAAAATGAAGGGTGCGGAAATAGCGATGCTGACCATGGGGTCCATGAGTGATACCGCAGAAGAGGCCATTGATGCTCTTCGGGAGAAGGGTGTGCCTATCGGACTCTTGAAACTGGTACTTTGGCGCCCCTTCCCGTATGAAGAACTCAAGAAGGCAGTCAAGGGTGTTAAATCGCTGATCGTCATGGATCGCTGCGTTTCTTTCGGTGGTCCCGGCGGCCCCGTGGCCTCGGAAATCCGTTCCGCTCTATATAATGAACCCGGGTGTCCTGATATTACGAACTACATCTTCGGTCTGGGGGGGCGCGACGTGGCGGTTGAAGACTTTATCAAGATGATCGATAAGGTCCGTCTTGCCGACAAGAAGCGACCCAAAGAACATTACGAATTTTATGGAGTGAGGGGAGAATGAATACATTACAAGGATACCCCGTTGGTCTGATCGGTAATTTTGACCTCTACGCACCGAAGCTGGTCGATCGGGAGGAGTATTTCACGCCCGGACACAGGGCCTGTCAGGGGTGTGGTGAAGCCCTGGCTGTTCGTTTGATGTGCAAGGCACTGGGAAAGGATACGGTTATCGTTAATGCGACGGGTTGTATGGAGGTGATTTCCAGCCTGTACCCGACGACCGCATGGAAACTGCCTTGGATTCACGTGGCCTTCCCCAACGCGGCAGCCGTGGCTTCCGGTGTTGAAGCGGGTTTGAAAGCCCTTAGGCGCAAGGAGAGAATCCCGGACCGCTACGTCAAAACCGTGGCGATGGGTGGAGACGGCGGCACCATGGACATCGGCATTCAGGCCCTCTCGGGCGCCATGGAGAGAGGCCATGATATGATCTATGTCTGTTTCGACAACGAAGCTTACATGAATACGGGTATTCAACGTTCCAGCGCGACCCCCTTCGGGGCGTCCACAACGACGGCGCCTCCGGGCGTGGCCAGCATGGGCAACAAGACTTGGAAGAAGAATCTGCCGGAAATCATGGTGGCCCACAACATCCCCTATGTGGCAACGGCCTGTAACAGTTATCCACTTGATTTCATGGATAAGGTGCAGAAGGCCAGGTCCATCCAAGGTCCTGCCTATATTCACTGTCTGTCCGTTTGTCCCACCGGCTGGCGGTCTCCTTCAGAGACCTGCATCAAGATGGGTCGGCTGGCGGTAGAAACCGGCGTTTTTCCTCTTTATGAGGTCGAATACGGCAAGTACAGGATGACCGTCAGCATGCCGGAAAAGTTGCGCCCCATTCAGGATTATATCAAACATCAGGGACGTTTCCGTCATCTCACGCCTGAGCAGATCAAGGCATCCCAGGATCGGACGAATCTTGAGTACAAGAAATTGCTTTCCAAGATCGAACATTCCAAATCCTGGAGCGAGATGTCGGCCGAATAGAGTCGAAATATTGCGATAAGGTGATCAGGGCATGAATAGTGAAAATGAAGTGCAGGCAAAAGTAAAGGAAATCGTTGACAGATATGCCGGGGATAAAAGCGCGCTTATTGCTATTTTGCAGGACGTGCAGGATGAGTATCGCTATCTCCCCAAGGAGGCGCTGGTTTCCATCCAGCAGCAGATGAATATTCCCCTGTCGCGCGTGTATGAAGTGGCGACGTTTTATGATGCCTTCAGTTTGAAACCTCGGGGTCGTTTTGTGGTTGAGGTCTGTACCGGCACGGCCTGTCATGTTCAAGGTGGGGTCAATCTTCTGGAAACTCTGGAGCGGAATCTTCGCATCAAATGTGGAGAGACGACGGAAGACGGCGATTTTTCACTTGAGCGGGTCGGCTGCCTCGGTTGTTGTAGCCTTGCGCCGGTCATCAGAGTGGAAGAAGATGTTCACCCGTACCTGGCCCAGGACGAGATTCCCAGAATTTTGAGAACGTATATGGCGAAGAAGCATGGGAGGAAACGTGAGTAAGATCAATACACTGGAGGCCTTGAACAAGGCGGCGAAAAAAGGTCAGGACGCGCTTTTCCCGACCAAGAAAATACGGATCAATATCGGCATGGCTACGAACAGCATTGCTGCCGGGTCCCAAAAGGTCTATCAAGCCATAGCCGACGAGATTAACACCAAGCACCTGAAATTTGCACTGACCAAAACGGGCAGCTTGGGTCTGGATTCCATGGAACCCTTGGTCGAATTCATTGTTCCGAACAAGCCGAAGCTGTCCTTTGCGAAAGTGACCGTAGATAAGGTGCCGGCGTTGCTGGATCAGGTGATCAATCTAAACCTGGATACGGAAACACCATTTTATCGGGCGGACGAACAGGAGAATATCCTGACGGGCGGGAAAACCGCCTATGTCAAGGGCAGGATCCCCCGGGCATTAAGCGGCATCCCCATGATGGAAGAAATTCCCTACTATGCCAAACAGGTTAAGATTGCCACACGGAACTGTGGGGTGATTGACCCCGAAAACCTGGAAGAGTACATCGGCCGGGGCGGTTATTTTGCCCTGTATAAAGCTTTGACGGAGATGACTCCCGATCAGATCATCGAAGACATCATTGCTTCGGGACTGAGGGGGCGAGGCGGCGGCGGCTTCCTCACGGGATGGAAATGGCGTTCCTGCCGTGATGCCAAGGGAAGTATCAAGTACGTGATCTGTAACGGCGACGAAGGTGATCCGGGGGCTTATATGGATCGGAGTGTCATGGAAGGCGATCCCCACAGTGTTATCGAGGGCATGATTATCGGGGCCTATGCCATTGGCGCCAAGCAGGGTTACATTTACGTGAGGAATGAATATCCCTTGGCTGTGGCCAATTTAACTAAAGCCGTCGCCCAGGCGAAAAATGCGGGATTCTTGGGAAGGAATATCTTCGGCCGCGGCTTTGCCTTCGATATCAAGATCAGCAAGGGCGCCGGCGCCTTTGTCTGCGGTGAATCGACTGCGCTGATCGCTTCTTTGGAAGGGAAAGCGGGAGAACCGAGGGCGAAATACACCCATACTGTTGAGCACGGTCTTTGGGATCGGCCGACGAACCTGAATAACGTCGAAACCTGGAGCAATGTGCCGGTTATCATCGCCCGGGGCGGAAAATGGTTTTCCGGGATCGGAACGAAAACCAGCTCAGGAACGAAGGTGTTCTCATTGGTCGGCAAGGTCAACAATATTGGTCTGGCGGAAGTACCCATG